>DAHXOM010000306.1 GCA_027364825.1 bacterium
CTACATAAGACTCAAGATATGATTCCATCTCCACCACACTTTATTTCTTTGGAATCCTCCATTTAACCCCCACAAAAATAAATTTATTATTCTCAGCATTCCCTGCACTATACCTTATTAGCATCGTTTTACCCTGCGGTCAACCAAACCCACCACTATTCCAATCAGAGAATCAGATAACCGTGTCCCTCTTCTCTGGCGTTATCCAGATGAAGGGCAAAGCAGTTTTCCCTCTGAAAACACAGGTATTTGTATCGTCTGAATTATTTTTAGCCCCTTAGAATCGACCCTCCAAAGCCGTTTTCATTGGGAATATGATTTTTACGGGTTTAGGAGCAAAATGAGCACGGAAGTTTGAAGGAAGCCACTACAAGAATTTCAACCAAGAAAAGATTGACACCTCGGTACTTTCAAGTTATAATAAATTAAGAAATAAGGAATGATACACATGCCTAGTGATAAAGACATTGAAGTAGTTGTACAAACCAGTCGGGGGTCAAAGAACTTTACCTTCCCAAAGGAAACTAAGATAATCGATGTTATTAATACGGTCGTGAAATCGTTTGGCTTCGCCCCCGGTGATCGCTTTCAGCTAGTGTTAGCTTCAAATCCAAGCGAATCTCTGCAGCCAGAACGGCCCCTCATCTCATATCATATCACAGATGGTACAATACTTGTTTTAACTGCAATCGGTAGCGGAGTTTAATTTGGTATGTCGGTCGGACCCGAAATCACTAGAGCGGTGATGAGGGAAGAACTTGCCTTAATAAAGGATATTGCGCGTACTTATAAATGGGGAGTTATTCCAAACTTTGCATCCCTGACAATCATGACAACAATGTATTCTTACACTGGTGATCTCTACATTGTTGAGATGACTTTGGATGACTATAAAGAGTTGCCTCCATTTATTGAATTTATAGATCCCGAAACAGGAGAAAAGGGTACCCGTCACGCATATCCAAAGTCTACTGATAGTTTTTTTCATGACTCTGGACCGTGCATCTGTGCCCCTTTCAGCAGAAAAGCTTATAAAAGCGTTACAAACAAAACGGGTCCACATGAAGATTGGCATTTAGGTGATTGGAAGACTTCGAAAGCGCAAAACTATGATTGGTCCAATGCTTCAAATATTGGTGGTATATTGCTTATGATTCAAAGCTACATCTTCAGATCAGATGTGTATAAAGGAAGGATGGCTTAAATATGATTATTCGGGATGATAAAATACCTTCGCCAATAGTATCTAGCCCTCCACACGTATACATCTCAACTAGCGTACTAGATGCCACAAAGCGTTTTCTGCAGGCCAGTAAGTACCGTTGCAAAAAACATGAAGGTATAGTTTACTGGGCTGGCAGGGATTCCGGTGAGGATTGGTTAATTTTAACTTGTATTGCACCCAGGGCGACTACTACACGTGGTTCTTTTAAAGTGTCGGCAAAAACAAATGCACATGTGATTATGCTGTTAAATAAATTACACCTTACTCTGTTGGCCCAAGTCCACAGCCATCCTGGCAGTTGGGTAGATCATTCACCTGGTGATAATGAGGGTGTTTTTATGCCTTATAAGTACTTTCTATCCATTATTGTACCTTATTATTCTGTGGAAAATTTGTGGCCGTTGACAACATGTGGTGTTCATCGCTTCAGTGGAACTACCTTTTATAGACTTACTAACTCGGAAATTGAAGAAAATATTCAGCTTTTACCAACATCATGCGACCTCAGGAAATGATAGAATTTCCCATTAACCCAGAGCAATTCTATCGTTTTAGAGACGATCGTACAAATAGATATATCAATAATTGCGCCTATCAGTCAGTTGGTTGTACTGTAACCGTAGATCCTATAGTCGCCAGCAGCCTCATCCTACAAACTATACTTATAGTAACCTGTAATTTATTAAGCCGCTGGTGTCGCACTGTCACGATTGTGCTACCAGAGATAGTTCATAGCATAATACCTTACTTTGACACTGAAGAACTTTCCTCTGTTGTATCTCACATCATGCATGATGCAGACCCTTTTAGTAGATTCATTATTTCAGACCATGTTGTTGATAATCACTCACTCCGACTACATATAGGCTCAGGTACTATTGAAGATGTTAAATCTGCTACTATTATTAACGCTTCTGGGTGGATCGCTTCTATCAATACCTCACAAGGTAGTTCGCTTCCGCCTGCCCAAGATGAAAATATTCTTGGTGCGATAGCTGCGGCATGTTTAGGAGTAGCTCAGATTTTCAAGAAAGCTGTCGGAATTCCTGAGGAGTTATTGATATCTGATGGTATTTTTAATCTTTTCAATTTACAGCGTATATCAACAGGGAAAAATGGATTCACTAATCCCAAAATTGATAAATTTGACTTAGGGAAAATATTAATGGTCGGCGCAGGATCAGTGGGTTCTTCGACTGCATATTGTTTGAAATTGAGCGATATGCCTTGCAAAATGACAGTAATCGATAAAGATGTCGTCAAGATCGAAAATTTCAATCGATCCCCTATCTTTGGAAGATCTAATTTTGGCCTAAACAAAGCTGAAGCAGTGGCTCAGATTTTTACCAAAACACCAATTAATGCGACGGCCTTCCCTATGTCATGGAATGAATTTATCAAAGTAAACGGGAGAAAATATAACGAATTTGATATCTGGCTCCCTCTGGCTAATGAGGAAAATGTTCGCTTGTCAATTCAGGATAATATACCACCACTGTTAGTTTATGCAACTACAAGTGTAAACTGGAGCGTTAATCATGGACGGCACATCTATGGTATTGATGATTGCTTGGCAGATCGTTTTCCTCAAGAAGTCACAGAAAATGACTTAACATGTTCAACAGGTAACATCGACACTCCACGAGGAACGGTGGATGCCGCTCTGCCATTCTTGTCATTCTTCGCTGGTCTCCTCGTTGTTGCTGAGTTAATTAGGTTACAGATGCCAAATTATCCGCAAATACCGAATTTTGCGTGCGTGGATTTTGGAGGGAACCTCACGGAGATCCAGAAACAGAATATGAAGCCGAGGCAAAGTTGTGCATGCAAGTCTCTTTCTCAGTCATTATATAAGACTTTTAATGGTACCGTTAGATATTCCAATTTGGCTTTATCAGTATTACATTAGTAAAACAGCCCTACTCGCTTTTGTCAGCTTCGCCGCCCTGTTTACCCTCATACCGCCTTGAACGAGCCGAATCGCATTGATGCGTACTTTTTCAACCGGTGGTCGGCTACAGGTAGAATCGTGGATACAAAAGTTGAACCTCTATCCTCACATTTCGCATACCCTACCCTACTTACCATCCGTCCATACAAACCGGCTTTCACAAATCGATTTTAAGACCCCTATTTTCCCGGGGTACATAGGACAGGGGTAATCAAAGGGTGATAATCTGTGTGTAATGCAGCGCCGTGGATGAGATGGGGATGCTTAGTGATAAGTATCCCTTTCATATATCCTTTTACATTCATCAACGAATGCTTCCCCCATCTGAGGACAGTTTTTAATGATTACATCGCTGTTGTCCTGCTTTTGGGCGCTATAGGACCAGTTATATGACCCCATAATTACCGTTTTTCCGTCTATTACACAGAGCTTATTGTGTTCAAGGACCGCCCTTGGCTTTATTATGACCGTTACTCCACCATCCGCAAGCTCGGAGTGTAAATCATACTTGCCATAGGCCTGTCTCTTATCTAGGCCTACTATGACCTTTATGCCTCTATGTGACAGAGTAATTAAGTCATTGGCAAGGTATCGGTTCGTTATGCCGTATAAGGAACAATAAACGCTTTTACGGGCTGCCATGAGTTCCTTATGTATAGGCGCTATTACATTGTCCCAGGGCGAAAAATATGCGGTTATTTCACACGTAGCAGACTGTTGAGCATATACCGGTACCGCAATCAGTAGAAATACCACTGCCAATAAT
>DAHXOM010000320.1 GCA_027364825.1 bacterium
GTTCCCGACAGTTCTTTCCCTGGGCATACATTTGAAGATGCTCAATCTATACGATACGGCTATCGTAAGATGATCGATAATTTAAAAAAGAATAAATTCTTATCAGCAGCGGTAAGGATACAAGCAGCAAAGGAATTATCGGTTTGGATAAGATGGATGCTTTTCTGGGGCGGTGTTAAACTGATTAAAGAGAAAAAATATGATAAAGTTTATACTATAGCCAATTCGTTTTATCATGGATTAAATTCGAAAAAAAAAGCAATACTCCTGTATACTTTTGCATGGTTAAGACATTATTTCCCATTTGGATATTATGTATTCTTAGGATTAAACAAATTTAGAAAACTTTTCATGCGCAATAAGGAACATTCTATGATAAGTAAGGAATTACAAAAACAGTATGGCCATTATTCGAGCTTCCTCAATAGGTAGCTCCTTCTATAAATTTTCCAAGGACGTATCTTTTTACTGCTTCTGTTTTCAGTCCAAAAATTAATTACAGTAGGCTTGACAGCATTGCATCATATTAGTATATAATAATTCTTTCCCAGGTTAAGCTTGACATTTATTCTGCATTGAGAGAGTTAAAGCTATGAAAATTACGTTTGTACTGCCCGGATATCCATGGAAGCCTGCAGGCGGCTTTAGAACCGTATATGAGTATGCCAATCATCTCGTGACCCGTGAACATACTGTAACCATCGTTTACGCACGGCAGCTCTCCAATTGGAGCCCTCCAAACCCGCCGAACTTCTATCGCTGGTTGCGGAGAGAGGCGGGTCATGTACGGAATTTATTTTTCACACCCAAGGTTGACTGGCAGCCTATGGATCACCGCATCAAAACCCTGTATGTCCCGGAGCCCATAGCTCAGTTTATCCCTGATGCTGATGCCGTCATCGCAACGTTCTGGCCGACAGCTGAAGAAGTACTAAAATATCCGGATTCAAAGGGATGCAAGTTCTATCTCGTCCAGGATTTTTATCCTTATCTTGGAACCCAATCACAGATTGAGGATTCATGGCGGCTCCCTCTTAAGAAAATGACCATATCGCATTGGCTCTATCAACTGGCTCTTAAGAGCGGTGTTTCAAAAACCGACGTTACAGCAATTCCTATTGGAGTAGAACATAAAAGGTTCCGTCTTCTCAACGATGTTGTGACTCGGCCTAAGAGAATTGCGATGATGTATAGTATAAATAGTTATAAAGCACCGTTTGATGGGATCAAAGCATTAGAAATCGTTAAAAATAAATTTGACGATATACAGGCAATTTGCTTTGGAGTAAATCCAAGACCTCGTACTCTGCCTCATTGGATAGAATATGTGAGCAAGGTGAGCGACGATGAACTTGTTAACCTCTATAACTCTAGCAGGATTTTTATATCCTCAAGTATTGCCGAAGGCTTCGCCCTGCCACCTGCAGAGGCTATGGCTTGCGGATGTGCAGTGGTAGCAACCGATAGCGGAGGTATTCGTGAATACGCAGAGCATGGAACAAACATTCTGCTCTCGCCGCCAAGGAATCCGGAGGCACTTGCCGACAATTTGCTCCGCGTACTGGATAATGATAACTTGAGAATCCAGCTGGCGGAAGCAGGATCTAAAAAGATTCAAGAATTTACCTGGAAGCAAAGCACGGATTTGTTAGAACAATTTTTGTTAAAGCATGTGAGAGTATGACGAACAAGACAAAACAAACATCATGATCTCTTTTATAATCGTTAACTACAACACCAAGGACCTTCTGAAAAGGCTTTTAACGTCAATAAAAAAGTTTTTCAGCGACAGCGAGGTTATTGTCGTTGATAATGCATCGATAGATGGCAGTCAGGACATGGTTACGATGGACTTTCCTTCTGTAAAACTTATTCCGAATACCGAGAATAAAGGTTTTGCTTATGCCAATAATCAGGCTATGGGAATAGCCGGAAGTGATGTGTTCATACTCATCAACAGTGATGCAGAGCTTATCGACGACAGTCTTCAACAGGCTGTATCTCTCATAAGGGGCAACAAAGATTACGGACTTATTGGATGTAAGTTGTTGAACAGCGATACCAGCACACAGGTTTCTGTCGGCAGGTTCCCGGACATTTTCTATGCATTTTTGTCAAATACCGGGTTAGGATTGCTGCTGCCATCCGGATTGAGAGGGAAGATACTTGCAGGCAGGTATCATGATTATCTTAAACAATCTGAAGTGGATTGGGTGATGGGTGCATGCATGATATTACGGAAAGATGTTTACAGCAAAATTGGCGGATTAAATACGGATTATTTTATGTTCAGCGAGGATATGGAATGGTGCTATCGGATTCAGCAGGCCGGATATAAAATCGTATATACCCCTTTATCCAGGGTTATTCATCATTTCAATAAAAGCGGTGCTTCGGGCGCTGCAAGGCGCTACGAGCTCATGTACAAAAACTACTACACATTCTGTAACACGTATCTCGGCAAAACAAGATCGACTGTCATAAGAATACTGAATATAATAGGGCTGCTTCTGAGATATACAGCTTATAAAGCAGGCCTTATTAAAACAGACGACCCATTCCTTTCTTACTGGTTCTCAAACTTCAGGCAGGCATTCAAAGCACAGTTCAAAAGATAAAAACGGCCAATATTTTCTCTGAAGTTGTCTCGAACATAAGAAGGGTCGAGAAGACTTATGAAGCGCTGCTGTTGCGATTTTCTATAAAATTTAAAAGCTGGAGGCGATGGGTTTCGCTCAAATCCTCAAATTGTATCCCGAGAACAGTATTAAAGTTGGTATGTTCCTCCACGCCCGACCATGCTACCCTGCCCTTTACGATAATGGGATCCGTTTCATCGGGCAGATAAAAGGACAGCTCCACCATCATGTCTTTACCAAGCAATGCAGGAGTTTCCACCTTTATACCGTCCACACAGATGTCCCTTGCGAAATCCGAAAAGAATACGCCGTTTTTTCTACAATTTACCCTGAGTCTGGTATCAACTCTTATTGTCTTCCTCTTTTCGCTATAAAGCTCCATGATATTAACTACAGATTACACAACGCAAGACGGTTTGCAAGAGAAAACTGCTGCCGGAATAATGCAGGGATCTTGTGATTTCCAACACTGCCGCAAAATAGTAACCCCTTACTGAAGAGTAAAGAGGCTTCAAATCCCCCCTGCCCCCCCATTTTCTAAAAGGGGGGGCAGGGGGGTTATCCGCATAGGACCGAGGTAGTACGTAAAACCGAAGATATTGCTTGAATATCGTAATTGAGTATGCAATATAATGAGGCTAACTAAAAAACACACCTGCATATTGGCACAAGGGTGCTTAGAAGAGTCTTGCTGCCGAGTTGACTGCAGGTGGAAGAAAAAAACCATGGAGGATAAAAATGTTTGACGTATCAATGAAAGACCTGCTCGAGGCAGGGGTGCATTTCGGCCACCAGACCAACCGGTGGGACCCAAAGATGAAGCCGTACATCTTTGAAGCAAGGAACAAGATCTACATAATCGATCTTCAGAAAACGCTCGAGGCATTGAAAATAGCCTATGAGTCTGTAGTAAAAACAGTAGGTGGAGGCGGGCACATACTCTTTGTAGGGACAAAAAAACAGGCACAGGAGTCTATCAAAGAGGAAGCAGAGCGTGCGGGTATGTACTATGTAAACATCAGATGGCTTGGCGGCATGCTGACAAACTTCAAAACAATCAGGAGCAACCTGTCGAGGCTTGAGGCGATCGAAAAGATGCAAACAGACGGTACGTTTGAGAAGCTTACCAAAAAAGAACAAATGCAGCTTACCAAGGAAAAAGAAAAATTGATAAAGTATCTCGGCGGCGTTCGGAATATGAAAAAGCTTCCGGACATGATGTTTGTCGTTGATACAAACCATGAGGGTATCGCTGTAAAAGAGGCCAATAAGCTCGGTATACCGATTGTCGGTATCGTCGATACAAATTGTAACCCGGAGGTCATTGAGTACCCTATACCGGCAAATGACGATGCGATAAGGGCCATTAAACTACTCACCTCTAAAATAGCGGATGCCTGCCTTGAAGGTACAAAGATAAGAAGCGATAAAATGCCGCAGGTAGAGGAAGTGCCGCAGGAAGTTGCTGCGGAGAAACCCCAGGCGGGAGAAGCGGTTGCAGAGGCTGCCGGGGAAGAAAAGCAGCTTGATGTGCCGGACGAATTCTAACGGTAAATAACACGAATAAAAGAAGGAGCAAAATAAGATGGCAGAAGTAACTGCTGAAATGGTAAAAACGTTAAGAGAAAAAACAGGTGCAGGTATCATGGAGTGCAAGACTGCTCTGAACGAGGCAGGGGGCAATTTTGATAAAGCCGTCGACATACTGCGGAAGAAAGGTATTGCGTCCGCGTCCAAGAAGATCGGCAGAACCGCGGTAGAAGGCGTCATAGAGGCCTATATACACGCGGGAAGCAAGATAGGTGTAATGGTTGAGATTAACTGTGAGACCGATTTTGTTGCAAGGACCTCTGATTTTAAGAT
Source organism: bacterium (assembly GCA_027364825.1). Classification (GTDB taxonomy): domain Bacteria; phylum JAMCPX01; class JAMCPX01; order JAMCPX01; family JAMCPX01; genus JAJYLM01. The sequence continues at coordinate 4,503 of DAHXOM010000320.1, forward strand.
GTTTGCCAAAGATATAGCCATGCAGATAGCTGCAGCTACACCGCTGTACGTTGACAGGGAATCAGTTCCTACCGCTATCATTGAAAAAGAGAAGGAAATCTACGCGGAGCAATCAAAGGCGTCGGGCAAACCGGCTCCGGTTATAGAAAAGATGGCACAGGGAAAGCTTGAAAAATTCTACAAAGAAGTCTGTCTGCTCGAGCAGAGTTATATACGCGACCCGAATGTTGTGATAGGCGACCTGCTGAAATCTATGATCGCCAAGGTTGGAGAAAACATCGTTATCAGAAGATTCTCAAGGTATCAGATTGGAGAGACCGTAAAATCATAAAATCCGATGAGCAGCATTAAGTATAAAAGAATATTGTTAAAGCTGAGCGGCGAGATACTGGGCGGCGAAAAAGGTTCAGGATTTGCATCAGCCACGCTGAGAGATATAGCTGAGCAGATCAAAGAGATCATCGGCCTCGGCGTTCAGGTAGCCATGGTTATCGGAGGCGGGAATATTGTAAGGGGCGATGGCCTGTCGCACGAACTTGGCATAGACAGGGCGACAGCGGATTATATGGGTATGCTTTCAACAATCATTAATGCGATAGCTCTTCAGGATGTATTGGAACACTACAATGTTCACACCAGGGTGCTGACAGCCATAGAGATGCACGAGATTGCCGAGCCGTACATACGCAGAAAGGCAATACGGCACCTTGAAAAGGGACGGGTTGTGATCTTTGCTGCCGGAACCGGAAACCCATACTTCACAACCGATACTGCCGCAGCACTCAGAGCAATAGAGATAAAGGCGGAGATACTGATGAAGGCAACAAAGGTCGACGGCGTTTACGATGCAGACCCGAATATAGTCAAATCCGCTGTAAAGTTTGAGCAGCTGAAGTACCTGGATGTTTTGAAACGCGAACTGAAGGTGATGGATTCAACCGCCATATCCCTGAGTATGGACAATAATTTCCCCATAATCGTTTTTGACATAAACATAAAGGACAACATAAAAAAGATAGTCCTTGGTGAGAAGGTAGGAACGCTTATTACAGGACGGTGAGCACGATGGATGAAAAAATACTGCACATCACAAAAGAAAAAATGGAGAAGACCATTGCAGCATTCAGAAATGAACTTTCCAAGTTAAGGACCGGCAGGGCATCTGTTTCAATACTCGATATCGTAAAGGTTGATTACTACGGTACGTTGACTCCGATCAGTCAGATGGCTTCCGTATCAACACCGGATCCGAGACAGATCGCAATACAGCCGTGGGACATTAAGGCAATAGCCTTGATTGAAAAGGCAATACTTGCGTCGGACCTCGGGTTAACCCCTGTGAACGACGGTAAGATTGTCCGCATAGCTATTCCGCCTTTAACCGAGGAGCGGAGAAAGGACATGACCAAGGTAATAGGAAAGATGTCGGAAGAGGCAAGGGTATCAATCAGGAATGTAAGACGGGTATCCATCGACGATTTAAAAAAATCGGAGAAGGATAAACAGGCCAGCGAAGACGAGTTAAAAACATTACAGAAAAAGGTTCAAACGATTACCGACGAATATATCAAGAAGATAGACGAACTTGTCGAGAAGAAGAATAAGGAACTGATGGAGGTATAGATATCAATTCTACCCCTCGCAAAAGCTATAGAGCGCGCGTACCCGGAAGTAACGGATGTCGCCAGCTACCTGTATCAGCACCCCGAGTTTGGTTTGCACGAGCATGAGGCGAAAGCAAGAATCTGCAGTTTACTCAAAGCACATAATTTTTCCATAAAAGACGTCCGTGGACTCCCGACTGCTTTTGTAGCTTCTTACGGCAAGGGCCGCCCCCGCATTGCCCTGCTTGCCGAGTATGATGCCCTGGAAGGACTTGGACACGCATGCGGCCACCACCTTATCTCGGGCATGTCAACACTTGCTGCCATAGGCCTGACATCGATTGTAGGACCTTCAGCGGGAACTATAGCCGTGGTCGGGTGTCCTGCGGAAGAAACCATAGGTGCAAAAGCACTGCTCGTCAAAAAGGGTGTTTTTAAATCCATGGATGCCGCTATGATGATACATCCGGCGGATAAGACGGAGGTTGTAAAACTGTCCCTTTCGCTGGAAAGATTTTCTGTCGTACTGAAAGGTATTTCGTCGCATGCATCCGCGAACCCATGGAACGGGAAAAATGCGCTTTCCGGTATGCTTTCCCTGTTCCAGGCTATCGACGTAAACAGAATAACTCTGCCGGACGGGAACAGGATAAACGGCATTATTAAACGCGGCGGCAGTGCAGCCAATATTATCCCGGACAGGGCGGAGGCGGAGTTTTTTATCAGAGCAAAGGACCTCGAATCTCATGCCGTGCTTGTAAAAAGATTTTTTACCATGGTACGCGGAACAGCACATGCCTTCAGTCTTGGATATGAAATGAAGCGCTCGGGAAATGTTTATTATCCCCTGGAACCGAATATGCAGCTTGCCCGAATTTTTGAAAAGCAATTAAAAAAGCTCAGGGTAAAGGTCGACCGTTTTTTTACGGATAAGGAGCTCGGTTCTTCGGACATAGGCAATGTCAGCCATGTGGTCCCTGCGATCCACCCTACCATCGCAATAACCGGATCAAGCTGCCCTGCACACTCCGAGGCATTTAAGCGCCAGGCAAACAAACCCGCTGCGTATAGAATTATGCGTACCGGTGCGATGTTGCTTGCATTAACCGCGTTTGAATTGTATAAAAATAAAGCTTTACTTTTAAATATAAAAAAAGAACATTATATTAAATATAGTTGACCGCACCTATATATGAG
>DAHXOM010000329.1 GCA_027364825.1 bacterium
ACAACAAGCGTATCTACAGGGGTGGTGGAATATCCTGTCGGAACAAGTCCTATTGGCATAGCGATAGACGCATCCGGCAATGTCTGGGTTGCTAATGGGGGTAGCAACAATGTTACAGAACTGAGCTTTAGCGGCACAACCTTAGGAACCTATTATAATGCCGGGTTAGGGCCTAGAGGCATAGCAATAGATGCATCTGGGAATGTCTGGGTGGCGAATACGGTTAGTAATGTTACTGAACTGAACTTTAGCGGCACAACCTTAGGAACCTACGCTGTCGGATCAGGACTTTTTGGCATAGCGATAGATAGCTCCGGGAATGTTTGGGTTGCGAATGGGGTTAGCAATAATGTTACTGAACTGAGCTTTAGCGGCACAACCTTAGGAACCTTTAGTGCCGGAACATACCCTGTTGGCATAGCGATAGACGCATCCGGGAATGTCTGGGTGGCGAATTCGGGTAGCAACAATGTGACTGAAATAATTGGCATCACCGCAGGACCTCAATACTTTCCATGCTTGGGTGTAGGTTGTCCGGTATTTCAAGGCGGAGGGAATTTTTAGGATAGCGATTATCAACTTTCCACAATGATTATTTACAGTCCCGCCTCTGGCGGGACTGTTTTTTATGTGGTGCGCCCCATAGGTGTCCAATAAAGGGTCGTTTTTTGGACAAAGAGGGAATTAGATATCTAAGTCCTTGTAAAGCTCATCGAGATTCTTATATCGCTTACCTTTCCCTTGTTGGAGCTCCTTCATCGCTTGAAGGGTTTTCTTGTTTGGGATTTCAGCTTTAAGTTTAGCTTTTTCAAGCTCGTATGCTTCACGGAAGCGTGGATTTTTCAATTTTTCTTTGAGGTGCTTTTCAGCATCCTGTAATTTGATTTTCATAATTTTACCATAACGTCTCTTAGACGGTTTTTCTCATCTTTTTAGAGTACTCCCTGAAGGCAGTGTTTATTAGAGTTTGGTATCCAACTTTTGTTTCTGTCGCAAGCTTCTTAAAAAGCAATATCATGTCATCATCAATACGTATGGTCGTGGAAACCTTTTTAGGCATATAAAATCTCCCTCGTACGCCCCGCGAGAGATCGTACTCTTTCTTAAGTTCAAATTTTTCTTTCTCCTTAATGGTTAATTTCTTCATATTGCCTGCACTCCTTTTTTGTAGCCTTTCTTGCTGTTATTATTCTTATATGCTCCTCTCCGTCCTCTGTGAGGAAGTAAAGGTGACCGATATCAATAACCCGACCTCTATTAGTTGTTCCAAATGTAATCCATCTTTCATCAAAATAATCGAACCTTTCATCAAGAAGAGAGATGTGCATTGGATCTTCAAATACCATCTGAGCTTCCGCAAAAGATATTTTAGGCAACAAAGGGGTCAGCCCTTGAAACGTGAAAAGGATTGACAAACGGGCTGGTGCTGAGTATAGAAACAATCATGTCCAGACCATATAGACTACAAGGAGAAAACTGCCTTTATCACATCACCAGCCGGGGTAATGGCCGGCAGAAGATATTTATCAGCGACTTTGATTACCAGCAATTTATGCACTACCTGCTCCATGCTAAAGAGAAGTACAACTTTTATCTGTATGCCTTTGTTTTCATGGGCAACCATTATCACCTATTGCTAGAAACTACCCAACCGAACCTTGCCCGGATCATGCATTATATAAATTCATCTTATACCACCTACTATAATGTAAAAAGGCACAAATACGGACATCTGTTCCAGGGCAGGTATAAGTCCATCCTGGTAGATAAAGACAGCTATCTGCTGGAACTGACCAGATATATTCATCTCAATCCTGTTCGTGCCAGGCTTGTAACAAAGCCGGAAGGATACAAATGGACAAGCTATCATGGGTATATAAAGAAAGGCGGGGATGGGTATATCGACAAAGAGCAGGTCAAACGGGATATTCCGCTCAGCCCTGAGCAATATAAGGAATTTACGATGGAAGGTATAACCGGTACCCATAATCCATTAAAAGATGTTTATGCCGGTTTTATCTTGGGGAAG
>DAHXOM010000333.1 GCA_027364825.1 bacterium
CTACAGCATCTTTCCCGGGAAACAGATCAGGCATAATATTGACAACACCGCCCATCGCGGATTCTCCGTACAGGCTGGACATACCTCCTCTCACGATCTCAAGAGAAGAGATACCCGATAGAGGAAAGGTTGATAGATCAAACCCGGACAGCTCCACATTGTTCAGCCTTATGCCATCAAGCATGACCTCGGATTGAGATGTGTCTGCACCACGAATAGATATGCCGGAGAGCGATCCCATCCAACCGTAAGAAGGTATCGCCACATCGGGAGAATGCGAAAGTGCGTCCGTCAGCGTAGGGCTGTTTTGAATGGTTGTGGATGTGATAACAGAAACGGATGACGGCGTAAGATCGTATTGAGACGGCACCCTTTCACCGGTAACAACAACCTCCTGCATCTTTATATTTGAGGCTTCCTTATAACCTGCTGTATGGTCACATTCCGTTCCCTCTCCCCTTGCGGGAGAGGGACAGGGTGAGGGGGTGTTTTTGCTTTCACCCTCCCTTTTATCCCTCCCGTCAAGGGAGGGAGAGAAAAAGGAGTTGTCGGACAGTATGGTCAATGCAGAGAAAATTTTTGATATACTACAAAGTGCAGCAGTGCGGTTTACTGTTGATCCTGATGCGTATGTTGGTCCTACAAAAAGAAAGGCGCATAAAAATAGCCCTCCTCTCTTAAGGACGGGCCTGTAAAAATATCTTTTCACGTTTGCCTCGTCTCTCCCACGAAGAGAGGTCTAAAAAATTCTTTTTAGCAGGTTTCCTGGCTCGGGGTCATTGCCTGCTCATGTCTTCCCATCCCGCATTTTGCGGGAAAGTGACTTGTATGAGCTGCTCGCCCTTACAGTGGCGGGGCCGCTCCGGCATTTCACCGGATTCCCTGACACTAAAAAGTGATTATTGTTTACGGTGATACGGTTATTTTGTCAAGCGAATTTTTTTAAAACCTGCGTCTCTCCGTACAACTATAGATATTGACTTCGTTTTGTTTTATAGTTAAGCAAATATGACAGGAGGTATGCCATGAAATATAAAAATATTCCGGAAATGTTTTTTACTCAGGCTCAAAAGTATGGAGATAAGGCAGTACAGCAATATAAAAAAGACGGAAAATGGCTTAATATATCATGGAACCAGGTAAAGGCTATTGTTGAACAAGTCGGGCTCGGACTCGTTGAGCTCGGTCTGCAGCAAAAAGATAATGTCTGCCTGCTATCGGAAAACAGGCCAGAATGGGCGCATGCGGACCTCGGTATTATCAGTGCTGGCGGCGTCAACGTACCTATCTATGCAACGAATACACCCCAGCAGGTAGAGTATATAATCAATGATGCACAAGCTAAGTTTCTTTTCGTATCCAATAAACTCCAGCTTGATAAGGTAATGAAGATACGGCCAAACGTGCCGAATTTAAAAAAGGTCATCATACTTGATGCCCTGGATGCTAACCCGGCACCGGACTTTATCATAACGCTTGATGAATTAAAAAAAATGGGGAAGCCTGAAAAAGACAAAAAGGTCCTTGACAGCAGGTATCAGGCAGTCCAGCCGGACGATATTATTACCATCATCTATACCTCCGGCACAACAGGGGATCCCAAGGGTGCTATGCTGACACACAAAAACATACTTTCGAACTGTGAAGATATCGAAACGTATGTACCTCTGAATGATACATTCGTAGCGCTATCGTTCTTGCCCCTGAGCCATGTTTTCGAACGGACAGCAGGTTATTATGGGATGATGTTCTACGGTGCGACCATAGCTTATGCGGAAAGCATCGATAAGATAGTGGACAACATGGCAGAGGTAAGACCGCTGATCATGGTTTCCGTTCCAAGGGTTTACGAAAAGATGTATGCAAGGATTATAGAAGGTGTTGAAAGCGGTTCACCGTCAAAAAAGAAGATCTTCTACTGGGCTGTTGCCACGGGCAAGCAGACAATACCCTACAGGCTCGCGGGCAAAGCATTGCCTATCGGGCTGAGTATCAAATATGCACTTGCCAAAAAGCTCGTATTCAGCAAAATAAAGGCCATTCTGGGCGGAAGACTTTTATTCTTTGTATCAGGCGGCGCACCGCTTGCGAAAGATCTCGGCGAATTTTTCTTCGCAGCGGATGTTGCTATTATCGAGGGCTATGGTTTGACAGAGACATCTCCTATACTTACCGTCAACCCTTACGGCAAGATGAAATTCGGAACAGCGGGCAAACCCATACCAAACTGTGAAATAAAGATCGCACCCGACGGAGAGATCCTTGCACGGGGACCCATGATCATGAAGGGCTACTTCAAAAAGCCCGAAGCAACCGCAGAGGCCATAGAGAAGGACGGATATTTCCATACCGGAGACATAGGGTTTTTGGATAACGAGGGTTATCTCCACATAACGGATCGAAAGAAAGATCTCATCGTTACAGCAGGCGGTAAAAACATCGCACCCCAACCCATAGAAAATTCTTTAAAAATGAACAGGTATGTCGAGCAGGTTGCGATGATCGGTGACAAAAAGCCTTATTGCGTTGCGCTTGTCGTGCCCAAGTTCGAAGCCATTGAATCGTATGCAAAGCAGAACAATATATCCTACAAGAGCAGGAAGGAGCTTGTTAACCACCCCAGGATTGTAGAACTCATCCAGAATGCCATTGACAGCATAAATGCAACACTTGCCAAGTACGAGACCATTAAAAAGATAAAGATACTTCCGAACGAATTTACCCAGGAAACCGGAGAGCTCACCCCTACGCTTAAAGTAAAAAGAAGGGTGATAATGGAGAAGTACAAGGATATCATAGAGGAGCTCTACGCGCAGTAGGTTTGTATTCCGGTATTTTGAAAGAAGGGCGGACGTATCGTTTCGCCCTTCTTTTGTTTTTTTATCGTGGATTGTTTCTATAAAAACAAAGAACAATGATTAACTTTTACTTATATGACGGACACTAAATCGCAAAAGCATGAACATAAGACCTATCAGAACGAAGTTCAAAATGATAAGGTGCTGGAAAACGGACTTATCCACAGGATTATACTCCCCCTTCCGTTTCCCCAGGTACAGCAGATAAACACGTACATCGTCGGAAGGAAGAACTTCATCCTGGTAGATACCGGTATCCGGACGGATGAATCGTACAATATACTGCTCGCTTATCTTACGAAAAAAAACATCAGGCATCTCGATGGCATCTACATTACACACGGCCACGTGGATCATTTCGGCGCAGCGCAAAAGCTGATAAAAGATGGGATTGCGGACAACAGGGTCTTCATCCATGAGAACGAAAAGAGCAATATCAACAATGAGTATGATGAAGCATTATACGGAAACTACCTCAAACGATACGGTATACCTGCCGAGATCCTCGAAATGATGCGGTACACATCAGCATTTTTCGACATGATGGCAGACAGACTTGATCTCGATCATGCATCCTTTCTCAGCCACAATATGAAAATAGACTATGATGGAGGCACGTTCGAGGTCATCCGGACCCCGGGGCACACCAGCGGGTCTGTTTGTTTATATGACAGGGAAAAGGGTTTTATGCTGTCCGGGGACACCCTGCTTTCACGGCTTTCTCCGAACCCCCTTCTTGACCTCAATATAGACGGAGGCAGGCGGAAGAGCCTCGTCGAGTATATTTCTTCAATAGACGTCCTTTACAACATGGATTTTAAAACCGTATACCCGGGGCACTATGAGATAATCCACGACCACAAGGCGCTGATTAAAAATCTGCTGACATTCCACTATAAACGCATGATGCGCATCCATAACATCATAAAGCAAAAACCCATGACACCGTATGAGATTACCGGAAATCTTTTCAAAAAACTTCAGCAAATGGATGTTTTTCTGGCCGCCTCGGAAGTTATAGGCCACCTCGATCTGCTCGAACAGCATGACATGATACAATCATTTGAAAAGGACGGCTTGCTCTACTATACAGCGGTTTAATATGCCCCTCAGTAAAGAAATAGTAGCTGCTTTAAAAAAGATCTGTAAGGACAGATGTTTTACGGACCAGGAATCTCTGCTCCTCTACGGGTACGATGCAACAAGGATAAGCCATCAGCCTGACGCTGTCCTGTTCCCGGTATCTGCCGGGGAGATCGCCGATATACTCAAGCTCGCAAACCTGCACGGTATACCTGTCGTGCCGAGGGGGGCAGGCACCGGGCTGACCGGCGGGGCAGTACCCATAAAAGGCGGAATAGTCCTGTCCACGGAAAAAATGAACCGGATACTCTCCATAAGTAAGCCGGACCTCACGGCAGAGGTGGAGCCGGGCGTTGTTACCGGCACGTTAAAACAAATGCTGGAATCGCAGGGACTTTTTTATCCGCCGGATCCTGCAAGCAGTGAATTTTCAAGCATCGGCGGCAATATCTCGGAAAACTCCGGAGGACTCAAGGCTGTAAAGTACGGATCTACATCGAACTATGTGCTTGGCTTGGAGGTCGTGCTGCCGACAGGCGAGGTGCTGTGGCTCGGCAGATACACCCACAAAGGCGTTGTCGGCTATAACCTGAAGGACCTTTTTATAGGCTCGGAAGGCACCCTTGGTATAATAACCAGGGCCGTACTGAAACTTATTCCAAAGCCTCAGACAAGATCCACGCTCTTTGCTACCTACAGGGATGTTTACGCATCCGCATCCATAGTAACAGATATACTCGATACGGGGATACTTCCTTCGGCCATGGAGTTTATGGACCATGCGTCCATGAATGCCGTTTCTTCATACCTTGGAGCAGATGTTTTTGATACGAAAGCCGGCTCAGCCCTGCTCATCGAGGTTGACGGGGAACAGGAGGAAACCAGGAGGGCCATCGAAAGGATAGCAGCCGTTTGTAAAGGCAGGGCCGTGTCCATGGAAACCGCCCACGGCCCCGATCCAGAAAAACTCTGGACAGCACGAAGGGCGATATCCCCTGCACTGACAAAGATCAAGCCGTTCAAACTAAATGAAGATGTTGTCGTGCCGTTGTCCAAACTGCCGGATCTCGTTTTGGGGGTCGAGCAGATCGCCGTTCCCTTGAATCTTAACTACGCAAACTTCGGGCACGCAGGGGACGGCAATATCCATGTCAACATACTCTACGATGCGCGCGACGATGACGAGTACAAGAGGGCACTGACAGCGGTCGACCGGGTATTTGATCTTGTTATAAAACTCCGCGGTACCATATCAGGCGAACACGGGATTGGCATTACAAAACTCAATTACATTACAAAAGAGCTTTCACCCGCAGCACACGGGCTCATGAAGGGGATCAAGCACCTTATCGATCCCAACAACATCATGAACCCCTGCAAGGCAATATAACCCCCAAAAAATGCAATAAGGAAGAGTTTTCTCCTCCATTCGTGAAACAATAGCTCTTTTGCTAAACGGGGCTAATTATTTCCCTTTTAAGGTCGTAAGAGACTCTACCTTTGACGGCAGAGAAGCGGATTGCAGTGCAGCTTCGACATCGTCGGGTATATGTATTGCAAGCTCTGTATTGCGGTCAGAGAGACTCCCCTCTTTACCCGCTGAATCGTTATCGGTCTGCACCATATCTAATGAGAGCGACCTTGATAGTGCAGACATTGAGCCATCGGGTGAATTGTGATCAACCATCGTCGTGAAGATAGCACCCGTACCATTGCCGTTATCGACTACCTCTATAATCCTCGATTGCTCCGGATAATTGATAAGGCTCGAAGTCTCAACCTGCCAGTACCCGGGCTGTGTCGCAGATGCGCCTGCACGCGGCATGATGCTGTTGTAATGCCCGTGCCCCACGAGGTGCAGAATCACGTTCGGATAGCTTATCAGGAGATCGACGAATGCCGTGCCGGTAATTTGAGTACTTGCATCGAGAGAATCGGGAGACTGGTGGGTTGCGACGATAACAAGCTTATGTTCCCGGGCAGCCTCGTTTAATTCAGGCACGAGGAAGTTATCAAATTCGTCTTGCCGTATACACCCGTCGGTCTGACCCGCCCTGCATTGCCAGTCCAGGACAATAAACCTCATTGGTATGGATCCGGAAACATCAAAGGCATAATCACCGTAACCGCTGCTGAGATTGGCCGCTGTAAAACCGTGCCCTACGGGCAGGGTGGTCGTTGTAAAGAATTCCTGCATGTATCCGACAGGGCCGAGAAGCGTCCTCTTTATATCCGGCGTAACCTTGGTGCCTGCAGACAGGACATTCCCGTAATCATCTTCAGAACTTATGTATACCGCATCACCCGTTGCAATGGCGTTATAGACCGGGGTAACGGCAAAATGCCCGGCAATAAGCGCATCATGGTTACCCATGGTCGTGTACCATGGTACCTTCCTGTCGAGTCCCCATGCAAGAAAAGGATCATGGGCATCGTTGAGAGGGCCCGGAACAACGTCGATGTGTTTGCCGCTGTCGGGCATGACAACATTCCCATCAAACACATCTATAAACCAGCGGGTTTCGTTTAATGCTGTATCGTTGACTGTATCGCCGGTATCTATAAGCAGGTCGTAGTGACGTGTTTTGCTGAAATCATCGAGTGTCCGTATCATGGCATCCAGCACCTGTGGAGAGTATTGGGCCTGCGGAAGGGCTGATTTTACTTTTCCATTATCATCGTAGGTATAAAAGAACCTGAGCGGCGACTTTGTATCCATAATGTGGATGTCCGTTATGACGGGGAAATAAACAACCGAGCGTGCGTTTGCAGAGAGCGTAGGGACTGCACCTGCTATGTTCAGGTCGTTCCTGAAGGTAAAATCCTCGCCCGTACCGGTCGTAAACGTACCGAAATTTTGCAGTATGGCCTGCGGTATATTGTTCGGGTCAACAGGATTTACCGCCGGTTCTACGGGGACAAGCG
>DAHXOM010000338.1 GCA_027364825.1 bacterium
TGCCTGAGATAAGTGTTGTTATACCTACCTATAACCGTTTTGAAATGCTTAAAAGGGCTTTGAAAAGCGTACTTTATCAGAGCTTTAAAGATTTTGAGATCATTGTCATTGATGATGCATCGACCGACGATACCATGGGGCAGCTACAAAGTGGGTTTAAACCCGAAATAGAAACGGGAAGAATCAAACACATCCGCAATGAAAAGAACCAGGGAAGGTCGGCTTGCAGAAACACGGGCATAAAGCTCTCCAAAACAGGGCTTATCACCTTTCTTGATGATGATGATTACTGGCTGCCGGATCATCTTAATTCGCTGAACAGTTTTCTGAACGAGCACAAGAATATCGGGATAGCTTTCTCAAATTGGGTGCTCATAAACGAACAGACACGGGAGAAAACTCCAGGCATCACGGGGATTAAAACAGGCACAGGCGATCCGTATCTTAAGCTTATGCTCCGCGCATTGATCGGGTATCCGTCAACAGGTATTATACGGACATCTCTATTAGAAAAAACACCCGGGTTCAACGCGAAGCTGCCGCCCCGTGAAGACTGGGACTTTTTCACCAGATGCGCTATGAAAGGCGGCATTGGTTTTATAGATAAAACAACGGTTCATATATATGTGCATGCCGGGAGTTATTCAAAAAACAAGACTCAATGGGTCAATGCCACCGAGGAAGCATGGAACAGCATAACGGCATCTGCACGACAATACGGTGTCAAGCTTGATGACAAAATTATTTCTGAAAGGGCGTTGAGGCTTTCAAGGGCATTCATATCTGTCGGCGATTTTGAAAAGGCCGGGATGTACCTTTCAAGTGCAGTCAAATACCATCCTTTCTCCGCACTATCATCCATTGCGCTCGAGAATATGTTTAAATTGCTTATCGGTAAAAGGCTGTATATGCGGTATAAAAAATGAAAATCATATATTTTTCATTTTGATCTGTTCATGAAGCACATTTTTGAATAACCTGTATTGCACAAGATGTCTATCGGCCATTGCTGAGATGTTTCAGAAAATCCTCTTTTTCAAAATAATAGCTGTATGCATTCATGTAAGAGAGCAATACCTGTCATAACTGGCTCAAGATTTCAATACGATAACGGATATACCCTGTATGACGAAACTGCCTTTTATGCAAACTTACATTTGCATATTTAAAACTTGTATAATATTATAGGTCAATTCCAAATAATGGTTTATGGTACATAAAAAATGATGAAAAGACACAAAACAAAGGTCGTACATATAGGCGGAGTAAAGATTGGCGGCAGCAACCCTATTGTTGTGCAGAGCATGACCAACACGCGTACAAAGGATGTTGTTGCAACCATAAAGCAGGTCAACCAGCTTGCTCAAGCAGGTGCCGGGATCGTAAGGCTCGCTGTTCCCGATAAGGATTCCGCACTTGCTCTCAAGACCATAAAGCATGCAGTGCAGGTGCCGCTGATAGCGGACATCCACTTTGACTACAGGCTTGCCGTTGAATCCGTAAAAAGCGGGGTAGATGGCCTGAGGATCAATCCGGGGAATATAGGGAGCAAAGAACGTATTCAAGAGGTTGTCAAAGCGGCCATGGATGCAGGTATACCCATACGGGTGGGCGTCAATGCGGGCTCTTTGCCGCAGGACATACTGGAACGGTATAATTTCCATCCGACGGCAGATGCCATTGTGGAAACAGCCATGAGGAACATCCACGAGCTTGAAGACTTAAATTTCGACAATATCAAGGTATCGGTAAAATCGAGCAACGTGCTCATTATGATAGACGCTTACCGGAAGTTATCGAAGACTGTTGATTATCCGCTCCACCTCGGCGTAACAGAGGCAGGGACCGTGCTGTCCGGCAGCATAAAATCGGCCATAGGCATGGGCATACTGCTTTCCGAGGGCATCGGCGATACCATACGGGTGTCGCTGACCGATGATCCTGTGATTGAGGTAAAGGCCGGATACGAAATCCTCAGGGCATTGGGACTCGCAAATTACGGCATTGAAATCATATCGTGTCCCACCTGCGCACGGTCTGAATACGATGTGATCGGACTTGTGAATTCGCTTGAAAAAAAACTGATCACGGTAAAAGAGCCGCTTACGATCGCTGTTATGGGCTGTGTTGTCAACGGCCCGGGCGAGGCAAAGGAGGCTGATGTAGGCATTGCCTGCGGAAAAGGCGGCGGCATTATATTCAGGCACGGGAAGGCAGTGGGTAAGGTAAAAGAAACAGAGTACGAAAAGGTATTGATAGCGGAGGTACACGGTCTCTTAAAACACAAGGCGAAACGGTAAGGCAGATCATGTTCGCTGTTGAGACCTCCGGGCTTAAAAAATCTTTTGATAAAACAGAAGCTGTGCGCGGCGTAGACCTGCGCATCAATAAAGGGGACCTCTTTGGACTTATCGGTCCCGACGGCGCAGGAAAGACGACGCTCATGAGGCTGATCACCGGAGTTATGACACCGGACAGCGGCTCGATCAGGATATTCGATACGGATGCTTTACGCCATAAGGCAGAGGCAGGCATGATGCTCGGGTACATGCCCCAGAGGTTCAGCCTGTATGAGGAGCTCACGGTAGAGGAAAACCTCGAATTCTTTGCTTCCCTCCGTTCCGTTGAAAAGGACAGTTTTAATCGGCAAAAGAATTACTTGCTGAAGTTTACCAATCTTGAACCGTTTACAAAAAGGCTTGCAGGCAAGCTCTCCGGCGGCATGAAGCAGAAGCTCGGGCTCGCATGCACGCTTATCCATCAGCCGCAGCTGCTTATCCTTGACGAACCGACAACAGGGGTTGACCCCGTGTCACGGCGGGAATTCTGGCAGATACTCGATTCATTCCTGCACCAGGGTATGACCATACTCCTGTCAACCCCTTATATGGATGAGGCTGACCGGTGTACAACCATTGCATTTATGAATAACGGGGTCCTGCCGGTCGTTGACACACCGCAGCACATGAAAACCCTTATCCAGGGCACCATGCTTGAGGTTGTTTTAAAAGAGCCGCTGCGCGCAAAACAGGTACTGAGCCGCAGCGATATTTACCGGCACGTACACATCCTTGGAGACAGGATCCATATATACGTTGATAAACCGGACTCCGGGTATATCGCCGATATCAAACAGATCCTGAATAATGAAGCTATAGCTGTGGATCAAACAGGCTTTACAGCACCCATGCTCGAGGATGTCTTTGTGTCCATAATTGAGAAGGAACGGGCATGACACAACCCCCTGTCCAGGCAGTAAATTTAAGGAGGATGTTCGGCGATTTCGTTGCGGTCGATAACATAACCCTCAGTGTCGAAAAGGGCGAGGTGTTCGGTTTTCTCGGTCCGAACGGCGCAGGGAAAACAACAACCGTAAAGATGCTCTGCGGCCTGCTGATGCCGAGCTCCGGTTCCGCGCAGGTTGCGGGATTCGATATTGCCACACAGCCTGATGATGTAAAAAGTTCCATAGGGTACATGTCCCAGAAGTTCTCCCTGTACAGCGACCTCACGGTCTCCGAGAACATAGACTTTTTCGGGAACATCTACGGTTTGGATAACAGCAGGTTAAAGTTGAGGAAGGAAGAGATAATAAAATTGACAGGACTTGATGGCAAGGAGCATGTCATAACATCGACGCTGTCTGTCGGATGGAAGCAGAGGCTTGCACTCGGATGCTCGGTCATCCATGAGCCGCGGATCCTGTTTCTGGACGAGCCGACTGCGGGCGTTGATCCCGATTCGCGCAGGATGTTCTGGGACCTCATCTACAGCCTTGCACAAAAGGGTATGACCATGTTCGTAACAACCCATTACATGGATGAGGCGGAAAACTGCACTCGGCTCGGCTTTATTTATAACGGTAAGATGGTCGCATCGGGAACCCCGCTGGAGATAAAACGCACCCGGATGACGGGAACGATCATAGAGATTGATACGGACGCTCCATCGGACGCACTGAAACTCATAAAACCCATGGAGTCAATGGACGAGGTGTCCTTTTTCGGCAGGCTCATTCATGCGGTTACCACTGCACCTGCAGGCACCGCAGATCGGACGATCAAAAATATCGGTCAGCTCCTGCAGCAGAACGGGATAACGGTCAACAGGATCAATACGATCCCCCCGTCCCTTGAGGACATATTCATAAGCCTGATAAAGCAGGAGGACAGGCAGGGAGGACATCAATGAAAAGTCACAGCCTGCTCAGGCCTGTCATAAAAAAAGAATTTATCCAGATCATCAGGGACCCCATCAGCCTTGCGGTTGTCATATTGATTCCCATTATCCAGCTTTTGCTGTTCGGCTACGCAGTAAGCTTTGATATCAAACACGTACCCATGGGTATTTTCGATCAATCGCATACGCAGGAGAGCAGACAGCTGATACGGGCGGTAACGGCATCTTCCTATTTCCTCATTGCGGACAATGCAACCAGCAGGACGCAGATAAACACCCTTCTCGAGAAAGGGGACATAAAGATAGGCGTTATCATACCCCCTGATTTTGCGGATGACATAAACGCCGACAAGACAGCCGGTGTTCAACTCCTGATCGACGGGACCGATGCCAATGTCGGCGGTGTTGCCCTCGGCTATTTCATAGCCGCGGCACAGGGGTATGCCCTCGATATAACCGAGCGTGTTCTGAATAAGCAGGGAGGTTCCGGCCTTTTAAAGAACTTCCCGCTCCTGTCGCAGCGCCTCCGTATATGGTATAACCAGACACTGCGGACGGAAAACTTCATTGTGCCAGGACTTATAGCGACCATACTTATGATCCTCGGTGTCCTCATGACCTCGCAGAGCGTTGCACGCGAGTATGAACGGGGGACCATGGAACAGCTCATTGTCTCCCCGGTGAAGGTATACGAACTTATTATAGGCAAGCTTGTGCCGTATATCGTGATCGGCTTTGTCCAGGTTGCACTTGTTACGCTTATTGCCGTGCTTGTATTCCACGTACCGCTGAAAGGGAGCCTCCTGCTCCTGACGTTTACAACGTTTTTGTTTCTTGTAAGCGCCATGGGCATAGGATTTTTATTTTCAGCCGTAACAAAATCCCAGCAGGTCGCAATGCAGATGTCCTTTGTAGGCACCATGCTGCCGTCCCTGCTCCTGTCGGGGTTCATATACCCTATCAGCAGTATGCCCATCGCACTCAGGATATTCTCCTATGTTGTACCGGCAAAATATTTCCTTGTTGTCCTGAGGGGCATTTTCCTGAAAAACTCCAGTATTTCGATTCTCATGAACCAGATACTGATCATGATCCTGATCTCTGTCATCGTGCTGACCTTATGCATCATAAAGACAAAGAAGAGCCTTGATTAACATGAATAAGCGGAAAATATTTTTATTACGGGTAAAGGCAATAGCACGCAAGGAATTCATCCAGCTGCGGCGCGACAGACGCATGCTGTTCATAGCGTTCATGGCCCCCATTATACAGCTGACCTTGTTCGGCTATGCAGCGACCCTGGACGTGAAGTCAGTGCCCGTTGTCGTTTGCGACATGGACCAGAGCATGCAGAGCAGGGCTATCCTTAACGACCTTACCGCTTCGGGCTACTTTGTCATACAGGAAAGGGAACCCTCAATCCGCGATGTGAGAAAAAGTATTGATGAGAACAGGGCCATGGTCGGTATTGTTATACCCGAAGGGCTTGAGAGGGACATAAACGGCGGCAGAAAGGCGCACATTCAGACCATCATCGATGGATCAAATGCCATTTATGCAACCATGGTACGGTCATATCTGGAGAGGATCGTAACCAACAGGGCGCTCGAACTTTCAGCGGACGAGATGTCTAAAAACGGGATTAAACCCTTTACGCCCCTGGATATACAGCAGAGGGTCTGGTACAACCCCACACTCAAGAGCAGGGACTTTATGGTCCCGGGAGTCTTTGCACTCGTGCTCATGATCATCAGCACGGTGCTTACGTCCATGGCTATCGTAAAAGAAAAGGAGCGGGGTACCATCGAGCAACTCATCGTCACTCCCATAAAACCCATAGAACTCATAGCAGGCAAGCTCCTGCCTTTTGCAATCATAAGCTTGATCGACATCACTCTGGTTACCATGGTCGCTGTGTTCTGGTTCCAGATACCGCTCCACGGCAGTTTTATACTTTTATTCTTACTGTCCGCACTTTTCATGCTTACAACACTCGGACTCGGCCTTCTGATCTCGACCGTTTCAAAGACCCAACAGCAGGCAATGCTGATATCCATGCTGCTGATCATGCCTATCATACTTCTTTCCGGCGTAATGTCTCCCATAGACAATATGCCGGTAGCAGTGCAGTACTTTACCCTCCTTATACCCCTGAGATATTTTATTGTTATCGTACGGTACATATTCATGAAGGGGTCGGGTATGTCCATCCTCTGGCCTGACACTCTCGCCCTTGCCGTCTTCGGTGTTGTGCTTTTCCTGCTCAGCGTGAGCAGGTTCAACAAACGCATCGGGTAACCGGGAAAATACATTTTTCGGGTTAAGAGAGAGTGTTATGGGCGTTTGGGAATACGGAATTAAGTGAAATATGCAGTGTTTGACATTAGGACAAAATAGAATATATCTTATAAGACCTTGTCATGAGAGTATTACAATTTGTTGATGGACTAAAATATGGGGATGCCACGGGAAATTTTGTGATAGCAATATCACAAATACTTGATGAATTAGGCATAGAAAATTTTATTTATACATCAGTATCAGACAGAGAAATAGTAAAATCCACGGTCCCCATGAATGGCCCTATAAC
>DAHXOM010000344.1 GCA_027364825.1 bacterium
CCACGATGGTCAGTATTGCCGTTGGAATGAGGGTTATGTTGGATTTAATAACCCCGTAATCGAGCGACCATGTCCCGGTCTTCATGCCAAGGGAGGTAAACAGGAGCAGAAACCCTACAATGAAACCGAAGTCACCAATCCTGTTCACCACAAAGGCCTTCATACCGGCCCTGGCGTTTTCAATCTTCTCGAACCAGAACCCGATAAGCAGGTAAGAGCAAAGTCCCACGCCCTCCCATCCCACAAACATAAGGAGTATGCTGTTTGATAGAACCAGCAGCAGCATTGCAAATGCAAAAAGGTTTAAAAACCCAAAGTACCTTGAGTATCTTTTATCTCCGTGCATGTAGCCGACGGAATAAAGGTGTATAACAGAGCCGACCCCGCTCACGATGAGGATCATAACCGAGGACAACGGATCAACGAGGAATGACAGGTTTACCTTGAATGCGCCGAGCGCTATCCACGTATAAACCACATCAACAAACTGCCTCTGGTCGACAGGCAATGCGATAAGATGGAGATACGTCATTACAGACAGTACAAAGGACAGCGAGATCGAGCCGACCGCAATGGCATTTACAGCGGCAGGGGACAACTTCCTCCCTATCAACAGGTTTATTGTTGCACCGATCAACGGCAGGAGCGGGATAAGCCAGATATAATGCTCGATCATATCCCGGTTCTCCGGATACAATGTTCTCTTAAGATAAATCCGTTGTATATGATTTGTTTCATGTACATAATTTCTACCCTTTCAGTGTATCTTCCTTATCAAGGTCTATAGTCCTTGTTGTTTTATATATCGATATTACGATTGCAAGGGCTACAGCTACCTCAGCCGCCGCAATCACTATGGAGAACAATGCAAACACCTGGCCGTTCACGCCGGTATCTACAAATTTTGCAAAAGCGACGAGGTTTATATTTGCAGCGTTCAGCATAAGCTCTATACCCATTAACACGGCGATCGCGTTTTTTCTTGTCAGAACGCCAAAAACGCCAATAGAAAACAGTAAGCCCGACAGTATGAGATAATCCGATAGTGATACAATTAAAACCGGCATTTAATTCCCCTTCCCTTCAACTGTTGATTGAATTTTGCTTCTCTGATCCGCTGCACCCTTGTGCCTGCTTTCCCTGACTTCCGATCGTATCAGATAAGCCGCTCCCACCATTGCAAGTACAAGGAGTACAGAGGCAAGCTCGAAGGGCAGCAGATAGTTTGTCATCAATTGCGTACCGATAGGTCCGGTTGTCGGTAAATCAGCCTTATACCCGATATATAACCACGACACCGGTTTAATCGAATAGTATATTATGGTAAAGGTTATGATTGCACTGACCGTGCCCATGACAAGCGTACCGAGTTTATTAAAAATATCAACGCTGTAAACATTGTGCGTCAGCATGACCCCGAACACAATGAGTATCAAAACACCGCCGATATATATCAGAACCTGTGTTACCCCGACAAAATCAGCCCCGAGCAGTATATAGATACCCGCGACACCAAACAGGGTAAAAAACAATGCAAAAGCGGACCTTACAATGTTCCTGAGAAGCACAACAAGCAATGCAGAACCGATTATCAGGGCTGCAAAAATATAAAAGAATATTGCCTGCACCGTGAGAGAATCCATGTTTATTTCACCGCTCCTTCTTTCTTGTCCTCAGTCTTTATCTCTTCAGGCTTATGCTCCTGCGGCTTTATTTCTCCAAGACCAAAGTGGGAGATCAAATCTTCCCTTGAATAGGCTGAAAACTCATATTTCGTTTCAAAATAAAGACAATTATCCACAGGACATGCTTCAACACAAAGCCCGCAGTATATGCACCTTCCATTGTCTATATCAAAGACAACAGGCCTGAGCTTCTTATTTTCATCCCTGACTGTTTTTAATGTTATTACGTCAACCGGGCATATCCTTGCACATGCAGTACATCCCGTACATATATTAATATCAACAAACAGCTTACCTCGAAACCTTTCTGGAGGCTCTCTTTTCTCTTCAGGATACTGCTGGGTAACCTCCTTGCCTGAATTCATCCCATATTTTATGGTAATGCCCATACCGGTAAGAACGGTTCTTATAGAATCAAACATTTTCTTAAAATATCCTGCCATTAGTTCTCCATTAGTGTACAAACAGCCCTGCGATAATGTCGTACACACCCCTGTCATGCAGCAGCAGCACCCATACACTTGCACCGATAAGATTGAAGAACGCAATCGGTGTCAGGTATTTCCAGCACAACTCCATAAGCTGATCAACACGCAGCCTGGGCAGTGTCCACCGGATCCACATCATAATATAGATAAGGAAAAAGATTTTTGTAAAAAACACCCCGGCCTGAAGTACTTCCCGTAACCACAGCGGCATTGCAATACCGCCGATAAAAGGTATCTGCCAGCCTCCGAGGAAAAGTGTTGTTGCTAAAGCGCTGACAATGAACATATCCCCGTATTCAGCCATGAAGAAAAAAGCAAACCGCATACCTGTGTACTCCGTATGGTAACCCGCGACAATCTCCGATTCTGCCTCCGGTATATCAAACGGCGTTCTGTTTACCTCTGCTATGGCCGCTATGAAATAAACAAAGAATGCAAGGAGCGTAAAAGGATTATTGAAGAGGAGCCATCTGAATATGCCCAGCCCTCCCGACTGATAAGCGATAATGTCTTTCATATTAAGAGATGCGGGTATAATAAGAGCGGCAAGCAGTGAAAGTACTATCGGTATTTCATAGCTCACAATCTGTGCAACTGCACGCATACCGCCAAACAACGACCATTTGTTGTTTGAACCCCATGCTCCCATGAGTACTGCCATCGACACAACGGATGAAATGGCTATAATGTACAGGACACCGACATTCAGGTTTGCAACAGAGATATGATCACTGTAAGACAGGGGCACAAACGCAGCAAAAGATGCCGTAAATACAATGTACGGGGCAGCTATGAACAGCCATTTATCCGCATAAAAGGGGATAATATCTTCCTTCAGCAACAACTTTACACCGTCGGCTACAAACTGTAAAAGCCCGTAAGGACCAACCCTGTTGGGACCTATCCTTGCCTGAATATCTCCGGCAACCTTCCTTTCGGCATACGTTGCGAACCCTTCATAAAGCAGGGCAATTGCAAGTACAATCGCCGCTGAAACAGCCATGATAGCAATAATTATAAATAATCTCATAAATGGACCTGCAGTGGAAAGCCCTGAGATAATACGGTTTATAAGTTCTGTCATCTGTCAATCTCCGGCAGTATAATATCCAGACTTCCGATAATGGCTATCAGATCGGCCATCATAACGCCTCTGGAAAGCTTCGGAATAATGCTGAGGTTCGCAAATGACGGTGCCCTGATCTTCAATCTATACGGTTTGGTAGTGCCGTCACTGATGAGATAAAAACCGAGCTCGCCCCTCGGGTTCTCTGCACGTACAAAAACCTCGCCTGCGGGAGGCTTTAATACCTTAGAGACCTTTGCGGTGTAGTCACCTGCCTGCAGCATATCAAGGCACTGTCTGACGATTTTGGCTGATTGTTCCATTTCATAGATACGCATCATATACCTGTCCCATGCATCGCCAACCTTGCCCATTTCGCCTTTTCCGACAGGTATCTCGAAATCAAGCTCTTTGTATATAAGGTACGGTTCTTCACGCCTGAGGTCCCACTTTATACCGGACGCCCTTAAATTCGGGCCTGTTATACCATAATCAAAAGCATCTTCAGGCG
>DAHXOM010000356.1 GCA_027364825.1 bacterium
TTTCAATTGTATTAATTACAGCTGGCTGCGGTACGAGCGAGCTGAATACAGCGAACACATGCAAATCCTGTCATACTAATGCGAATATGTTACAGAATGCCGACCCCTCAATACATCCCGTTGATTTCCTCGTTACCCAGAACTTTTTTAATTCTCCCCACGGTATACTTCAATGCGTCGATTGTCATAAAGGCGATCCCTCAGGTACATCGATGCAGCAGGCACACGCGGGTATGATAAACGACCCGTCATTGAACCCCAACACCGTATGTGCAAATTGTCATGCAGGCATTGTCCAGAGTTACACAACAAGTCTCCATTATACCCTTGCAGGAGAGCAATCTTACCTGAATAAGGTCTCCTGCCCTTACAATAATAATCTGGATACACCCGATAAGACAGACTGCCAGAGATGCCATGCATCATGCGGGAACTGCCATGTGGCAAAACCCCTTACCGGCGGACTTATCTCGGGTCATACTTTTATGCCGATTCCCCCGATGCAGGAGACATGCGCTCAGTGTCATAAAGATCAAGCGGACGAGTTCCTCGGCTTGTCAGGACAGGCACCTGATCTTCATTATACAAACGGCATGCAATGCATAGATTGTCACGGTAACGGCATACACGGAGACGGTATAACATACACGACAATGTGGGACGTACAGGAGATGCCGCAATGCGGTTTGTGTCATACGGATGTCACCAACGGCACTTCCGGCATAGCAGAACACAACATACCCCAGATGAAAGCCCTTAATTGCACGGTGTGCCATGCCCAGCCGTACACAAATACCTATAACTACACCAGCATGTTTGCCGGGGATCAGTATGTCGGTTCTGTTGGCATGACGGTAACGGACTTCAGAATCGGGTTCAACACGATTCCATCACAGTCTTACCTATACACAACAGTAAGGCATTATCCCATAACGAGGGATACCTTCGATTACTTTGGTGCCGATTTATTAACGGGATTTGATTCTGTTCCTACATGGCAGACAACATCCCCGCATAACCTGCAGCTCATTACACCACAGAACGGAGGAGGACAGCCTTCTGCATGTCAAAACTGTCACGGCACGACAAACCTGTTTTTGACAAGGGACATGCTGAACCCCTATGATTCTGCGGCCAACCTGAGTGTGGCGATAACCCAGCCGCCGCCTGCCTTGAAATAGGGAAATAAAAGGGCATTGTAACACAATCTTCCGAGAGCAGATTCACCGGTGAAAAAAAATACATGCTTTCGCTAACGATTATCCTTGAATAGCGCTACCTGTATATTAAAAACTATGGTACTATAAACCTATGCTTATCCGGGAAATGTTAGAACAGCAGGAAAAACAAATCCTGCACCCAAAGGCAATGCTCAGTGTAAATTCTAAGGGCAGGAATCTTCAGGAACCTGCATGTGACGTACGTCCGATATTTCAGCATGACAGGGATAAAATACTTCACAGCAAGTCTTTCAGAAGGCTAATGTATAAAACACAGGTATTGCTTTTGCCGAAGGGGGACCACTACAGGACCAGACTGACGCATACGCTGGAAGTCACGCAGATAGCAAGGACGATCGCAAAATCATTAACGCTCAATGAGGCGCTTACAGAAGCAATAGCCCTGGGACATGACCTCGGGCATACCCCGTTCGGTCATGCAGGAGAGTCTGTTCTGAACAAGCTTAATCCCGGAGGGTTCAGGCATTATCAGCAGAGCCTCCGCGTTGTCGAACTCCTTGAAAGGGAAGGCAGGGGTCTGAACCTGTCCTATGAGGTCAGAGACGGTATTGCAAAGCATTCTAAGGGCAAAGGTCCTATTATAACAACATCTCCCGATGTTACTTCCATCACGCTTGAAGGCAGGATCGTGAGGCTTGCGGATATCATAGCATATATCAATCATGACGTGGATGATGCAATACGCGCCGGCGTCATAAAAGATGCCGACCTGCCGGAAAAGGCCGTGAAAATACTCGGAAGCACCTATTCCAAACGTATCGATACAATGATAAAGGGCGTTATCAGTGCTACACAGGCTATAGACTATCAGACCATCGGAATAACGGATGAAGTGCTGTTCGCATTGAATGCGATGAGAGATTTTTTGTATGCGGCTGTTTATGATAGCGACGTTGTTCATGGGGATCTCTTTAAATGTGAAAAGATCCTGCATGAACTTTTCAGCCACTATAAAACTCACCCGGACCTCTTTGAAAAAGAGGCAGGCTTCAACATAGCCGACGATACCATGGAAAGACGCATAACGGATTTCATAGCAGGGATGACAGACAGATATGCCCTTGACAGGTTCAATGATATCTTCATGCCGAAGCCGTGGGGCATTGTTTAACCCCGGGCATCATGCCGTATCATTTTTGACACAATTTACGGCGGACAGTATATTTTTGAGCAATTGACATGCGTTTAGATTAAATGTAATATACAAACTATGCCATGACTCTAAATAAAATCTCTAGATATGAAATTGAAAAAGAAATCGGCAGGGGGGCAATGGGTGTTGTTTACCTTGCCCACGATCCTGTTATTAACAGGAAGATTGCACTCAAAACAATAGAGATAGCTAATTCTCTCGATACTACAAAAAGAGAAGAGTTAACCAGGAGAATGCTTACCGAGGTCAGGGCAGCCGGGATATTGAATCACCAGAACATCGTCACCATATACGATTACGGAGAAGACATCCTCCCGTTTGTCGTCATGGAGTATGTGGAAGGCGAGTCATTGGAATCGTTACGGAAGAAAAAAGGAAAGTTAAGCATGGATGAGATATATCCTATCATAAAAGGTGTTGCGAACGGTATCGATTATGCCCATTCCATGGGTATTGTGCACAGGGATATAAAGCCCGACAATATATTGATCACAAAGGATTATATTCCGAAAATAACGGATTTCGGTATTGCAAGGATCCTCGATGCATCCTCGACTCAGGATTCGGGTATCATAGGTTCACCTTCCTATATGTCTCCGGAACAGATACTCGGGGGGACTCTTGACTCAACCACGGACATCTTTTCGTTCGGAGTTATGATATACTATCTTATAGCGGGAGAGAAACCATTCCATGGCGATACCCCGCATGCAGTGACCTATAGGATATTGAACGAAGCTCCAAACCCACCGAGTTCCTACAACCCTGCATTAACGCTTCACGTAGACGGAGTTTTATTAAAAACACTTTCCAAAAAGCCAGAAGAGCGGTATAAGAAGGCCGGTGATGTGGTTGAATCTCTTATAAGGGCACATACAAGGCCGAAGGAAAGGACGGGGAATACGATAAAGGATATGCCGCCGGCAAAAAGGAATATTCTTTCGGAAATTTCTCATGTTGATACGATTATTGATGAAGCAACAATGAATCTGAGAAGACATTCGTTTCATAAGAAACAAAAGGGGTGATTTTATATGCAGATAAAATGTCCTTATTGCAGCAACAGTTTTGATATCGACAGCTTCGACAAACAGGGTATTACCTGCCCGTCGTGCAAACGTACCATAGTTTCGGAATCTTTATCCAGTAACACGCTCATGGGAATCACGAACGCACCGCAACAGGTACCAAAGGGACTGAGGGTTTCTTTAACGGTTCTCGAGGGCAAGGATATGGGTAAAACCGTTCAGGTCGATAAACCAGACTTTTCCATAGGCCGTGAAAATGCAGACATGGTCCTGAACGATACGCAGGCATCGAGAAGGCATGCCCTTATACAACTCCATGACAGAAGAATTGTTCTGAAAGACCTCGACAGCACCAATGGCACTTTTATCGGCACACGGCAGATCAAAGAGGAGGAATTGAAACACCTGGATGAGATTTCCATAGGGAATACAAGGCTGCTTGTCACCATATTTGAAACACCGGATTCGATGCCGGATGCACCGGCTGGAACCATCCTCCTGAAGGACGAAGTATCTGCAGAAGGGACAACACGCATTCAGAGGCCTGATGATGTTGATTTCAAATTGCCCTACAAACAGCGGATATACCTTGATATTATAGACGGGGGACAAAAAGGCACCACCTATGAGTTTATCAGCGGGAGAGTGGTCATAGGTAGAACGGACGGCGATCTTATCATTGACGACCAGAATATTTCCAAAAAGCATGCCGTTGTTGAGACGTGGTCAAGGGACACTTATTTTATACGGGACCTTGCAAGCACGAATGGGACGTATATCAATGGGCAGCGTATCACGACCACGAAGATAAAAACCGGCGATATCATAACTATCGGCAACACCAAACTAAAACTCAGGGTAGAGAATGTGCCGTAATAAAATCTTACCACCACCGGGACACATCGCAGCGTAGTTGAGTTCGTGTAGTATACTTGACAAGAGCAAAGAGATATTCAATAAGATTTAGAATACCTTATCTGAGAGAGGGATTGTTTTATTCTCATACCGAAGGAGTAAAAATCATAAAAGCGGGAACAGGCTTGATGTTTTATGAATATTAGAGAGATTCCAAAAGAAGGAAAAAAGTTAAGCATAAAAAAGGACAATGCATGGTTTATGGATATGGTCGGCGGTTCAAATATTGATGTGGAATCTCTCCATGGAGATCTGACGTCTGCGATCGATATACATATGCACTATGAAAAATCTGTTGCGATAGAAGGCAGTGTACATGCGGATGTTGTGCTGAGGTGTGTAAAGTGTCTTCAGTCATTCCATAAAAAGATCGACAACAATTTTTCTGTAGTGCTTGAGCCTTATGACACAGACGGGCAGACAAAACATGCGATTGCCAAAACAGAACTTGATGCAGAATTCTACGTTCATGACGAGTTTGATCCCGAAGCTGTTGTTTTCGAACAGATAATGCTTAGTTTACCTCTGTATCCTTTCTGTAAGCCTGAGTGCAAAGGATTGTGCACGTACTGCGGTATAAACCTGAATGAACATCCGGAACATAAATGTAAAAACAAGAAGGAACCGAGTTCCTTAAAAAGTCAATTGGCAAAGATAAAAATATAACGAAGGAGTAACTATGGCACAGCCGAAGAGGAAACATTCCAAAGCAAGAACGGGAAAGAGGAGATCGAGTCACAAACTGAGTGCACCCTCGCTTGTTGCATGTCCACGGTGTCACCAGCTCATGAAACCCCACCATGTGTGTCCGACCTGCGGCCACTATGCGGGTAAAGAGGTAGTCGAGGTAAAGGAAATATAAACAACTATGAGAGTAGCGCTTGATGCTTTCGGTAGTGATCTCTGTCCCGATATAGAAATAAAAGCAGCAAATGAAGCGGTAAAACAGGGAATCGATGTAATACTTGTCGGAGATAAACAGAAACTGAAGGGTATAAGCAGCGGTGTGGAGGTCGTTCATGCGGGCGATGTAATTACCATGGACGAGTCCCCTGCAAACGCATTACGGAAAAAGAAAGATGCATCCATGAGGGTTGCAATAGACCTTGTCGGCAGCGGAAAAGCAGATGCAGTCGTCAGCGCGGGCAATTCCGGAGCAATGATGGCACTTTCAATGTTTGTGCTTCGCAAGCTGCCCGGCGTTTACAGGCCTGCCATTGTAGGCGTGCTCCCGAGTTACCGCGGCTATACGGTCTTTATAGATATGGGCGCAAACGTCGACTGCAAACCGCATTACCTCCTCCAGTTCGCAATTATGGGGAGTGTTTATGCAAAAAAACTTTTTAACCTTTCAAGCCCGTCCGTAGGGCTTCTCAGTAACGGAGAGGAAGAAGGAAAAGGCAACGAGCTTACCTCCCTTACCCATGAACTCCTGAAGAAAAGTTCCGTAAACTACAAGGGATATGTCGAGGGTAAGGACATCTACATGGGTGACACCGATGTGATCGTTGCTGACGGCTTCGTCGGTAACACCGTACTGAAGGCAAGCGAAGGCATTGCGGAAATGGTAACTAAGATACTGAAGGACAGTTTCAAAGCATCACCCTTAAGTATGCTTGGATACCTGTTTTCAAGGGGTGCCTTTAACAGACTGAAAAAACGTATCGATTATGCCGAGTACGGAGGTGCACCGCTGATAGGCGTCAACGGGCTCGCAGTAATAACACATGGACGCTCCAATGAGAAGGCGATATTGAATGCGATAAAATTATCGAAAAGGTTCTATGATACAAAGTTGAACGATGCAATAATTGAAGAATTGAACAAGAATCTCACCATCGAAAGCAATGCGGCCGAAAAGGTTTATGAAGAGGCGAAGTAGATTGTTATGAAGATAGCCTTTCTATTTCCGGGTCAGGGTTCCCAGTTTGCCGGCATGGGGAAAGAACTCTATGACCGGTATGAGATTGTGAGGGAGTACTACGACAGGGCAGACAGGAAACTCGGCACGGGATTAAAGAAACTTATGTTTGAAGGACCGAAAGAGGAATTAACGCTTACCTATAACGCACAACCGGCGATCCTGACCATGAGTGTTGCTATCTATAAACTCGTGCGGTCGATAACCAGTATAGAACCGGTTCTGTGCATGGGACACAGTGTTGGAGAATACAGCGCCCTTACTGCTGTATCTTCGATAGCGTTTGAAGATGCCGTATACGCAGTCAGAAAACGGGGCGAAGCCATGCAGGCCGCGGTCAAACCAGGACAGGGAACCATGGCCGCTGTCATAGGGCTCGATGAATCTAAAATAAAAGAAATTTTAACGCAGGTACAGGCTGATACCGGTGCAATCGTCGAGGTGGCAAATTATAACAGCACGGATCAGATAGTAATCTCGGGACATACCATTGCCGTGGACTATGCGATAGACCTGCTGCGTTCGCAGGGTGCGAGACTTGTAAAAAAACTGGAGGTAAGCGCTCCTTTTCATTCAAGCCTCATGGAACCCGCTGTTCTTGAAATGAAGCAAGTCCTGAACGGTATCACCTTGAACGGTATGGATTATCCTGTCGTATTCAATGTCGATGCAAGGGTTCATCCTTCGGACGATATTGAAACGATGCTTTTAAAACAACTGGTAAGCCCGGTAAGATGGGTCGATACGATAGTGTATGCTATTCAGAACGGGGTTGATACCTTTATAGAGATAGGACCCGGCAAGGTTTTAACGGGGCTCGTTAAAAGAATAAACAACTCCGTACGATTGTTTAATGTCAATGATCCTGCAACGCTCGAACAACTGAATGTACTGATACAGTAATTATGAGTTATAATTTTTCAGATAAAATTGCCTTCGTGACAGGCGGGACAAGGGGTATCGGCAAGTCTATAACGGAAAAACTGCTCGAGTACAATGCCACCGTTATTATTGCCTACAGTACTTCTCAGAAGG
The DNA here is from genome assembly GCA_027364825.1 of bacterium. GTDB lineage: Bacteria > JAMCPX01 > JAMCPX01 > JAMCPX01 > JAMCPX01 > JAJYLM01. The sequence goes on from DAHXOM010000356.1 coordinate 7,294, forward strand.
ATGCGGACACCATGTGCAGGATGGCCGGGGCAGAAGGCAAGAAGCTGTATGCATTGAAGTGCAATGTTGCAGACCCATCGGAGGTCAAGGCCGCTTTTGATTACCTGGAGAAGGAATTCGGACGACTTGATTTCCTCGTTAACAATGCGGGTATTACAAAGGACGGCCTGGTGCTGCGAATGAACGACGTACAGTGGCAAGAGGTTATCAATACCGATCTCAACGGGGTGTTCTACTGCACCAGGTCTGCTCTGAAGCTTATGTTGAAGCAGAAGTACGGCAGAGTTGTCAACATTTCATCTGTCGTCGGCATGATGGGCAACGCGGGCCAGGCAAATTATGCCGCTGCAAAAGCAGGTGTCATAGGGTTTTCAAAATCCGTTGCCAGAGAGATGGGCAGCAGGAACATACTGATAAATGTAGTAGCTCCTGGTTATATTGAAACAGATATGGTTTCTGGTATACCGGAAACCATGAAGTCGCGCATGCTCGAAACCATACCGCTGGGACGGTATGGGAATACGTATGATGTGGCGAACGTTGTGTGTTTCTTACTTTCAGACAATGCCGGGTATATAAACGGATCGGTTATCGACGTCAACGGAGGCATGTATTAAGAAGGTGGTATTTTCGGACGCGGTAAAAAGGCAGAGATCGAGGAACAATTTGATATTATACGTTAATTTAAAAAAGGAGGACAGTTTATGTCACTTGAGAAAAAAGTAAGGGAGCTTATAGCGGATCGTCTAAAATTGGACATTGAGCAGGTTCAGCCGGCTGCAAAGTTTATAGAGGACCTTGGTGCAGATTCACTCGATATTGTCGAGATGATCATGCAGATGGAAGAGGACTTTGGCATAACAATACCGGACGAGGATGCAGAGAAGATAAAGACCGTAGGAGACGCCATATCGTATCTTAAATCCCAGGGTGTAAATGACTAAAAACAGGGTTGTAATTACAGGCCTTGGTACGGTCAATCCGCTCGCAAACGATTTGGAGGGAACATGGCCTGCCCTGTTGAAAGGCGAATCGGGTATCGATCGCATAACCCGTTTTGATCCTGACCAGTATGAGGTACGGATAGCCGGTGAGGTAAAAGGCTTTACCCCTGAGGCCTTTATAGAAAAAAGGGACATAAAAAAGATGTCACTGTTTATACAGTATGCAGTGGCATCGGCTGTAATGGCTTACAAGGACAGCGGCTTATCCGACGATCAATTGAACAAGGAAATGATGGGCGTTATCATCGGCAGCGGCATGGGAGGACTCGAGAGTATAGAATACTACCACGGGGCGCTCTTAAAAGGCGGCGGCAGAAAGATATCGCCGTTCTTCATCCCTATGACTATAGGGAATATGGCCTCGGGTTATGTCGCGATACGGTTCGGCGCAATGGGCCCGAATCTTTGTATAACAACCGCATGCGCATCGGGTGCCCATTCGATCGGCGAAGCTTACAGATATGTGCAGCATGGCATGGCAGATGTCGTTGTCGCGGGTGGAGCTGAATCAACCATAACCCCGCTCGCGCTTGCAGGCTTTGCCAACATGAAAGCACTGTCTTCACAGAATGATAATCCCAAAAATGCATCCATGCCGTTCGATCTGAACAGGGATGGGTTCGTTATGGGAGAAGGCGCCGGTATACTGATACTCGAGTCTTATGAACATGCAAAAGCACGAGGGGCAAGGATGTATGCAGAGGTTGCAGGGTATGGGGCCAACGGGGATGCTTATCACATAACAGCACCGTCTCCGGAAGGTAAGGGTGCCGTGCAGTGCATGAATAAGGCTATAAAGGATGCGGGTATCCATCCTGAGGATATAGACTACATAAACGCACACGGCACTTCGACGAAGTATAATGATCAGGTGGAAACACTTGCCATAAAAACTGTCTTTGCAGAACACGCTTACAAACTTGCCGTAAGCTCTACAAAAGGTGCAACAGGACATCTTCTTGGTGCAGCAGGCGCCATCGAGGCCATTTTTACCGTGCTCGCATTGTACCATGGCGAAATACCGCCGACCATTAACTACAAAACACCGGACCCGGAATGCGACCTCAACTATGTTCCCAATGTCCCGGTTAAAAAGGACATAAAGGTCGGAATGTCAAATTCATTCGGGTTTGGGGGAACAAACGGAGTACTTATATTGAGAAAGGTGGAAGATTGAAGATCGCAATTGCATCCGACCATGCGGGGCTTGATTTAAAAAAAGAAATCGTAAATTTTTTGCAGAACAAAAAAGTTGAAGTAATCGATCTTGGTACGTACGCGGAGGCGTCCGTGGATTATCCCGACTACGCGGAAAAAGTGGCCGATGCCCTAACAAACAATCAGGCGGAAAAGGGCATTCTCGTATGCGGTACCGGCATCGGCATGTCCATATCGGCAAATAAAAAACCCGGCATCATTGCAGCACTGGTTTACAGTGATTATACCGCAGAGATGGCAGCCAGGCACAACAGGGCGAATGTGATTGCGCTCGGCGGCAGGACAATGCAGAAGAATGATGCGTTGAGATATGTCGATATATGGATGAACACGGCATTCGAGGGCGGGAGGCACGAAAACAGGATTGAAAAGATCCTGAATCTGGAAAATGCAAGGAAGGAGAATTTTTTCATGAATAATCTGAAACAAACCGATAGCGAGGTTTATAATGCAATCATTTCCGAAGTAAAGAGACAGCAGAACACGCTCGAGCTTATCGCTTCCGAGAATATCGTCAGTATGGCTGTCCTTGAAGCAATGGGGAGCGTGATGACGAATAAGTACGCAGAAGGCTATCCCGGCAAGCGGTACTACGGCGGCTGTGAAAATATGGATACCGTGGAACAGCTTGCGATGGACAGGGCAAAGGCCCTGTTCGGTGCGGACTATGTAAACGTCCAGCCTCATTCGGGTGCCCAGGCAAACATGGCTGTCTACTTCGCCTTCTTAAATTACGGAGATACGATCATGGGGATGAACCTCGCACATGGAGGCCATCTTACCCATGGCAGTCCCGTTAATTTTTCCGGAAAATTCTACAAGGTGATACCCTACGGCGTACGCAAGGACACCAAGACCATTGATTATGAAGAACTCGAGCGGCTCGCCATGGAGCATAAACCGAAGTTGATCGTTGCGGGTGCGTCAGCTTATCCAAGAACCATCGATTTCAAACGCTTTTCTGAAATTGCAAAGGCATGTGGAGCATACCTGATGGTAGATATGGCGCATATTGCAGGCCTTGTCGCAGCGGGCCTTCATCCAAGCCCTGTTCCTTGGTCTGATTTTGTTACAACAACAACACACAAAACACTGCGGGGTCCGAGGGGCGGTGTGGTTATGAGTAAATCGCAGTACGAGAAACAGATCAAATCACAGGTATTCCCGGGTATGCAGGGAGG
>DAHXOM010000361.1 GCA_027364825.1 bacterium
GCCCGATATCATTGGTGAGATTATAAAAGTGCCAGACATGGCGTGGGTTGACAGATCCGAATGGTTGAATGATAAATATAAGTGCAAATGGAGCTATGAGCCGTTTATTTTTAAAGATTATATCAAGGTGTACGGTACGGATGTATACTCGGAAGACGGCAAATATACGTCTATAACAGTCAAAGGCGAAATCTCTGTAAATTTCCTGCATTATCCCCTTATTCCGGTGAAACTCAAAAAAAAGATAAACGAACAGGTCACGAATATTTTATTGTCCCACATGGAACCTAATTTTATCACGCTCTACAGAGGTCTTGAAAAATACGTTAAGGCGAAAAATTCCAAGGGTTAACCCGAAAAATGCAATAAAAATCCCTGTTTTTCGAACGGGGTGAATCAAATTGTTGCGTATGAATAAGAACCTGTGGTTTCTTATAAGCTATGAATGCGATTGAGGTAAAAGAGCTTTACAAATCATACGACGGGGTACATGCGGTCAACGGCATAACATTCGAGATAGGGTACGGCGAGTTGTTCGGGTTCCTTGGTCCGAACGGTGCTGGTAAGACGACGACCATAAATATTCTGTGCACGTTACTCAAGCCGACTGCAGGTCAGGCCTTTATCGCTGGCCTGGATGTAAGCAGGGAATCCGATAAAATCAGAGAGCACATAGGTCTTGTTTTTCAGGAAACGACCCTGGACAACGAGCTCACGACCTTCGAGAACCTTTTGTTCCATGCGTACCTGTATGGCATGGGGCGGCATGATGCTGTCAAAAGGATAGATGATCTTCTCTCGATGATAGGATTACAGAGTAAAAAAAACGAACTGGTAAAACATCTGTCCGGCGGTATGAAACGCCGGCTCGAACTCATACGAGGTTTGCTGCACAAGCCACGGGTCCTGTTCCTCGATGAACCGACGATAGGCCTTGATCCCCAGACACGGGCAAACGTGTGGGGCTTTATCAAGGAAATGAAGAGAGCAGAAGGGACCACGATCTTTGTCACTACCCATTATATAGAGGAGGCTTCCGATTTCGACAGGATTGCCATTATCGATCACGGCAGAATTGTTGCTGTCGGAAATCCCAATAAGCTGATCAATGAAATGGGCAGGGCAACGGTCACGTTCGGTGCCACGGACGGAGCAACGGTACAAACCTTGATCGGGCACGGCATGATCGAATCGGGCAGCGGAGAGTATCAGATTAAGACGGAAGACCCTGATTTGTTTTTAAAGCAGATACTGAACCTTTCCGGTCTCAAGATAAACGAATTTAAAATAAAAAAGCCCGTACTCGAAGAGCTGTATCTGTCGCTTACCGGTTCCGAGATTCGGGACGAATACGTAGATCGCCCCCGTAAGATCAGAGGACACAACAGATGAAAAAATTAATTCTTCCTATCTACGTGATAACCCTGAGGGACCTGAAAAAGTTTTTCCGGCAGAAGTCCCGGTTGATAGGCATGATAGCAAGGCCGTTGACATGGCTCTTTCTTATCGGTACGGGGCTGAATCAGGTCATCAAAGGCGGGCTCGGGGTAAGCTATATCCAGTTTATACTCCCGGGCATACTCGGCATGACGATCCTTTTCAGCGCGATGTTTTCGTCGATATCCATAGTATGGGACAGGGAGTTCGGCTTCATGAAAGAGATACTCGTAACACCGGTTTCGCGGTTCTCCGTGGCTTTCGGAAAGATCGTGAGCGGCATGCTCGTGTCCACGATCCAGGGGATCATTATCATGGCAGCGGCCCCGTTCATTGGCATACGGTTTACCATTTTTGAAGCGCTCCTCCTGGTGGTTTTTATTATGGTCGTTTCGATATGCATCGCTGCGATCGGCGTTTTTATCGCATCCATGATAAAATCGTTCGAGAGCTTCAATATCATCATGAATTTTATTGTCATGCCCATGTTCTTCCTGAGCGGTGCCATGTACCCGATCAGCGTCTTACCGAGGTTCATGCGTTACCTGATGTATTTGAACCCCCTGAGCTACGGCATCGACAGCTTCAAGCACGTCATGTTCGTCGAATTCGCACACTTCCATTCGGACTTCTCCCTGCTCTTCGACGTCGTTCTTATGGTTGCTTTTACCCTCGTCAGTACGGTCCTTGCTGCTTTTGCATTCGACAGACAGCAGAAGGAATGAGAGAGCGGAGAAAAATCCATTGAGGTCCGGTAAAAAAGATATGAAGGAAATACGATTGAGCGCACGGCTCAGAAGCAATAAGAAGGAGGAATAAAACGATGAAAGCCATTCGTGTATATTCGTACGGCGGTCCCGAGGTTTTGAGCTATGAGGAAATTACAATACCCGCACCGAAGCAAGGTGAAGTTCGTGTCAGGATTGAAGCGAGCGGTATCAATTACGTTGACATTTACCAGCGCAAGGGGTTGTACCCGGTCGCATTGCCGTTTACTGCAGGCCAGGAAGCTTCGGGTGTTGTGGATGCCGTGGGGCAGGGTGTTAGCGGACTGAAGACCGGTGACCGCGTCGCGTATACTTCTGCGCTCGGCTCGTATGCCGAGTTTGCCGTGGTCCCTGCAGGGAGACTCGTCCCCGTGCCGGACGGTATCAGTTCACAGCAAGCTGCGGCCGTGATGCTGCAAGGCATGACAGCCCATTATCTTGCGTGCAGTACCTATCCGCTCAAGTCCGGAGACACAGCACTGGTGCATTCTGCTGCCGGCGGTGTCGGGTTACTCCTCGTGCAGATAGCGAAACGACGCGGTGCGCGCGTTATCGGAACGGTCTCAACACAGGAGAAGGCTCACCTTGCGAAACATGCAGGTGCGGATGATGTGATTCTCTATACCGGGGCAGGCTGGGAAAAAGAGGTCAAACAGTTGACCGGAGGCAAGGGTGTCCATGTCGTGTACGATGGAGTCGGGGCAGCAACCTTTGAAAAGAGTCTGGATTGCCTGCAGCCCCGCGGTTTTATGGTGTTGTTCGGTCAGGCATCGGGTCCTGTTCCCCCGGTCGATCTGCAGATCCTCAATACCAAGGGTGGACTTTTTATCACGCGTCCTTCTTTGATACAGTACACCGCTACCCGGGATGAACTCCTGGAGCGCGCAAACGATTTGTTCCGGTGGATGTTGAAAGGCGAACTGACCGTGCGGATCGACTCGTCGTTCCCGCTGGCCAAGGCTGCGGATGCACAGCGGAAACTGGAGAGCCGTACGACCATGGGCAAAGTATTGTTGATCCCAAGAATGCAATAGGGAAGTTGACCGTAGACTGATAAGTCCTTTGATGGAAAACAAAAGTATTCTTCGAATATCGGATAAACAAATCCCCTCTATCCCCCCTTTACTAAAGGGGCGTAGGGGGGATTAGGTGTTTTCCTGTCCGGGTTTTCTTCTGCTGCCCTCATACATCTCGTACTCGAGGAGCCTGCACTCTATAGCACCGTTGAAGAACGGGATCCTCCTCTTCGCCTTCAGCCCGATCTTCTTTGCCATTTCAAGGTTCCCGGTAAAGACATACCCCGTACATCCGCTGCATTTCTTCTTGAAAAAATCGCCGATACCCTTGTACACACCCTCGAGCATCCCGGTGTTTCCCATTCTTTTTCCATACTCCGGGTTGAGTATCACAATCCCCCGGTCCGCGGGAATCGTTGTTTCTGAATAATCACCTGCACCGAATTCGATGAAATGCTCCACGCCTGCTGTTGCGGCATTTTTCTTTGCCGCTTCAACGGACTGCCTGCTGATGTCTGTGGCTATGATCCTGCACTGAAGGGCCTTGCGTGATTCCTTCTTCGCCTGTGTACGCAGGCTGTCCCAGAGGGGCTTGTTGAACCCCTTTATGTGCATAAATCCGTAATTATCCCTCAAAAGTCCGGGTGCTCTGTTCAGTGCGATCAACGCAGCCTCGATGGCAAGGGTCCCGCTCCCGCACATGGGGTTGATGAAATTCTGACTGCCGTCCCATCCGGTTGCCCGTATAACGGCGGCAGCAAGCGTCTCCTGCATGGGCGCCGACATCGGAAGTTTTCTATACCCGCGCTGGGAGAGAGCCTCGCCTGAGGTGTCGAAATACACCGCACACTCCTCGCCTTTCCAGTAGATGTTGACCACGGTTTTGTTTCTATCCGGGCCCGAGTCAGGACGCCGCCCGCGCCGTGACTTTATCCTGTCGACGATGGCATCCTTGCTCTTTACATTTGCGTAGCGCGAGTCCCTGATACTCGTGTTGTCCACGCTGGACGTTACACAGACATACCCGTCCTCGGATATGTACTCTTCCCACGCTATCTCCGACAGCGAGCGGTACAGGTCATCCGCATCGAGGGCCAGGAACTGCTTGATGAGGAACAGCACGCGGTGTCCCGTGCGCAGCATGAGGTTGAGCCGGAGAGTGTCGTCCATGGTGCCCTCGGTCCCTATGCCTGCGATGGTCTCGGAGATTACCGGGAAGCCCAGTCCGGTGAGCTCCTCCTTCAAAAAGGGCGTTATCCCCTTTGCGCAGGTGACCAGAATTTTATTTTTTGTACCCATGAACGGGTTAATCAGCGGAATCCAGCCCCAGGGTGCCGCCGGGGTTCATGATATCGTTCGGATCAAAATGCCGCTTGAGTGCACGAAGGACATCCATCTGTTCCTTGCCGAGGTAGCCCTCTATCCATGGCGCGAACATCCTGCCGATACCGTGGTGATGGCTGACGGATCCGCCGTGCGCAACGATCGCATCAACAATCTGTTTGCGGAACCTGAAGAACTCGTCGCTGTCTTTGGGCTTGAGTATCAGGATGAAGTACAGGTTGGTGCCCTGGGGGTAAAAGTGCGAAGCATGGGTCGTGCATATTGTACCGGGGCGGCTTTTGACAAACGAGCGTACCCCCTGATGGAGCCGGTGCAGGTTTTCCCAGGTTACCCCGGTCTCCAGCGTATCGATGATTATGCCGTAATCCAGAAGGTCTTCCCTCATGTGAACATCCGAGTACCTGCCGTGCTCCCATTGTTTGGTGGCATAGCCGGTCAGGGACATTGCCCCAAACCTGTGCGCAATCTTCGAAGCCGTCTTCTTTACATGTTTTGCGAAGCCTTTCTCTCCCTCGACGGTCCCGATGCACAGGCATCGCTCCATGGGCATGAACCCGCGGAACCTCAGGAATTTATCCAAGACCCCGTCATTGAAGCCTTTGAGTTTCAGACCTATTTCGGTTTCCTCCGGGTCAGAGATACGCAGGACAGCCGGCAGGCCGAACTCTCCCTGCACGATCTCCCGTGATGCGTTGACCGCTGCCTCCCATGACGGGAACATAAAGGCGAATCGCTGACGGTTATCCGGTGTATACCTGAATATCTTCATGGTTGCCTCAACCAGGATCCCGAATGCGCCTTCACTGCCCTTCATCATGTCGTTTACCTTCGGACCTGTGGCTGTCCCGGGAATATCACGGGTTTTGATGATACCCGCGGGCGTGACATATTCCTGGCTCAGGACAATATTGTATGCATCACCGTAATAGGTGGAAGCCTGTCCCGAGCCCAGTGCGAGTATCCACCAGCCGACTGTTGCCAGTTCAAAGGACTGGGGAAAATGCCCGCACGTGTACCTGCGGGCCGCGCCGAACAAACGCGGAGCATCGTTCAGTGCTGCTTCATAATCTGGTCCCATCATACCGGGCTGGACCACCGCAGTCTGATTTGCATCGTTGACCGCCAGGACTTTGTTCATGTGGGTCCGCATGACCAGCACAATGCCGCCCCTGTCCGATCTCATGCCGATCACCACGCCGGACCCTGCTCCGTAGGTGATGATGGAAATCCTCTGTGCGTTGCAGTATGCAACTATCTTTGCCACGTCTTCTTTGTTGCGGGGATGGATCGCCAGGTCCGGTACCCTGTCTGCAGCACCTTTTCTCATGGCAAGGTTTTCATCCAGGGACTTTCCATGTCCGTACCTGGCCCTGCTGTAATCGTCCGTGGAAACATTTTCCTTCCCGACGATATTGATGAACGCATCGATATGATCTTTGCTCAACCCGGGTTTACGGCCGAGTACGACCCGTTCATCGCCTCCGGGCTGGCGTTTCCTGAAGTCATCGTCCGTCATATTGAACTCTTTTTTGAACATCTCGTACCATGCTGCGCTCGGGTGGCTGAATTTTTTGGGATCGTATTTGAAGATGGACCTGTACGACCCGTCTGCCGGTACGTCTTCTCTCCAGTCCGGCTGGAATGATTTAATCGGTTTCATAGTACTCCTTTTCTGTGTCCAATGGTGGAACAGTACCATTGATTTTTGCAATAACGTGATTTTTTTGTCAAGAGAATGCAGGTTTTGATATTTGTGGAACACGTTAGGGAACTTTTACGGGAACCCGCACGTTAAAATATACAAGATTTCCAAATACACTTGAATTTAATGGGTAGTCCGGTATTTAATACCGGTGTCTCTATAAAAATATGGTTAAGCAAAATAACGATCAAGATTATAAATGGTGGGTCCTCGCAATCGTCATGATTGGCAGTTTCATGAGCGTGCTGGACAGCTCGGGCATGAATATCGCCCTGCCGCACTTTATGGTTGCGTTCGGCATAAACATGGAGCAGGTCGAATGGATATCCACGGTGTACATGCTCGCGTTCGCGATATTCATCCTGTTTGCAACATGGATGAAAAACCTCATCGGCCTGAAACGGACGTTTTTGTTCGGCCTGTCCTTTTTCACCATTGGCTCTTTCCTGTGCAGCTTTGCATGGAGCCTTGATTCCCTTATCTTCTTCAGAGTTGTCCAGGCAATCGGCGCAGGGGCAATTACCCCGATCAGCGTGACCATGCTCTCGGAAGTGTTTCCGAAAGAAGAGCGTGGGTTTGCCCTGGGCATGTGGGGAGCGGGCACCACCGTGGCTCCCGCAATCGGTCCCATGATGTTCGGTTATATCATCGACCACGTGGGCTGGCGCGCGTTGTTCTACATCAACATCCCCATAGGCGTCCTGACACTGTTCTGGGCCATCACGTTGTTGCGGCCGTCAAAGGGCAATTTGAAACTCTACAAGAATTTCGATTACATAGGCTTTATAACGTTTTCCGTGTTTATCAGTACATTCCTTGTTGCACTTCAAAAGGGGCAGGAGAAGGGATGGATGTCCGGGTATATAACCTCGTTGTTCGCGGCATCCTATTTCTCGTTTTTGCTCTTTGTGATGACGGAGTTTATGGTCTCGCATCCCATCATGGACCTCTCCATTTTCAGGAATTATAATTTTACTCTGTCCAATATCATGCAGCTCACCAGGTCGGTGGCTTTGATAGGAAGCGTTTTCCTCATGAGCATGTTTTTCCAAAACCTCATGAACTATTCCGCGACAACGACCGGTATGATGCTGATACCCCAGGCGCTTGCCCTGACTGTCAGTATGCCGGTAGCCGGCAAGATTTCCGACTGGCTGGGTTCGAAAAGACCGTTGATCTTAGGTACCCTGTTAACGGCTTTCTCCCTGTTTTATTTCTCTTCCCTGTCGATCTTTTCGAGTTCCGGCTTCATTATAGCGGGCATGATCATGAGGGGGTGCGGCATCAGTTTTATCATGGCACCCCTGACGAATTCTGCGATAAATGCACTGGAGCCGGAACAGGTGAACCTGGGTTCCGGTATCCTGAACCTCCTCCTGAGGATCGGGAGTTCGTTCAGCATAGCGGTCATGGGTGTTATCGTCGAAGACAGGACGGCCTTCCATATGACGACCTACACGGGCAGCATAGCCTACAATTCTCCGCTCTGGTATGAGGCTTTAGAAAGGTTCAAAGCGTATGCCCTGAGCACCGGGGCAAGTTTTTATAACGCCAACATCGCAGGCAAGGGCGTGTTCATCGGATACTATCTGAAACGGTGGGCGAGTGCAAATGCCTATGATGATGCCTTCTTGATCTCGGCTCTGTTTGTGCTTGCGAGCCTGATCCCCGCACTCATGATAAAGAACATAATCTACAAGAAAGTTAAACCGTCGAAAGAAGCCGCCGTGGTCGAATCCGAACAACAATGATCCTCAAAAGTTCCGGGATCTTTTGCTCTTTCGGGTGTTCTCTTTTGGGGGATTAATGTGCGCGCCTTTACCAGTTTCCGCCGCCCATGAATTGCGGACCATTGTAGGGTAAGTATTGAGGGCCCTGCGCCGCATCGACAAGCTCGGTCACATTATTACTGCCGGCATTTATCACCCAGACATTTCCGGACGGGTCTACGGTAATGCCTATCGGTGCAAGCCCGGTGTTATAGCTTCTCATGATACTGCCGCCGGCATTCAATGCATTGACCTTGCCGTTTGTACTATCGACTACCCAGACCGTTCCAGAAAAGTCTACTGCCATATCGCAAGGGCAGGTCCCTACAGTATATGTGCCTGCAGTAATACCGTCAGCGCCTATCTTCGTTACCCCATCACCCTCCACCCACACATTGCCGGACGGATCTATCGATAGATGATTGGGGCCGGAAGTAACATTGTATGTCCCTGCAGTAACGCCGCTTGCGCTGATCTCCGTTACCGTATTATCGCCATAATCAGCCACCCAGACATTGCCTTTTTGATCTACAGCTATCGCAGTAGGCGTTATGCCGACACTGTAAGTGCCGATGGTTGTACCGGCCGGGCTTAACTCGCTGACGGTATAATCCGACTCATTGGATACCCAGATATTACCCTTTGCATCTATAATTATATCCACAGAGGTAACTCCAACATAATACGTGCCAAGGAGAATCCCACTCGAGTTTAATTCGGTTACACTGTCAGTCGCATCAACAACCCATACATTCCCTGCTGCATCTATCGCTATGCCGACAGGTGCAAATCCTGCCGAATACGCGCCTGTCTTTGTCCCCGATGGACTGAGCTTATCGACAGTACCGGGTGCAGTACCGTAAATCGATACCCAGACATTGCCCTGTGCATCTATGGCTATGTTGTCCGGCGTTTGATCAACAGGATACGTACCTATTACACCCTGTGAATCATGTAACTTTGTGATGGAGTTGCTTTTGAAGTTTACTATCCAAACATTACCGGAAGCATCCGCAGCAATCTTCAGGGGGAAATTACCCACGGAGAAGGACCTGACGTTTTGTGACTGACTGGATGTGTGGCTGGACGGACAACCGGTACAAATAAATATGGTCGTCGTGATTAAAGTTGATAATCCGAGAATATGTTTATTCATCATGTCCTCCCTTAATTTATTCAACAATTGCCGTAAGGTTAGTCGGTGT
>DAHXOM010000364.1 GCA_027364825.1 bacterium
GTACAATGTATGTTTTCTTGCACTTACTATTACGCTTTTTCCGCCTTTGGCGGAACCCCGCCGGAGGCGGTGGCCAGGCGTGCTCCTTCAACCACTCGTACACCTCTCCATAGGAAAAATAAAGTAGCACTATTGAATTGAATATTCAAACAAAACAGGTGTTAACCCGGAATCATGAACGGGTGTTCGCCGCAATCCACGCTATTTATAGCGTGATCAAGGCGAACTATATGATTGATATATTCCATACGGACGAAGAATCCACACCGTTTACGGCGTGGTTCTTCAAATTTTCATGTCGATATGCTATCATAAAAAAAACTTTTGGAGGCACTATGTCAGAATTTAACCAGTTCTATCCCTGTGTAGTTCCGCTCATAGGCTCGCGGTATGAAGGAAAATCGAATTTTATGCCTGCAGCGTGGCAGACGGGTTTATCGAAAGATCCCATGACGTATTGCGTTTCGATAGCGCCCAAGCGGTATACCCATAGCTTGATTAAATCTTCCGGGGTGTTTTCAGTCAATTTTATTGATTTCCAGTACTTAAAACTCCTTGTCCGGCTCGGCAGTATCAGCGGAAGGGATGTCGACAAGATCAAGGACACAGGTATTGAGCTGAAACAGTCTCTGAAACTGGATGTCCCTGTTTTTAAATCTGCGTACGCAGTGTATGAATGTTCTGTTCAGGACATCGTAAAAGCCGGGGATCACGATCTATTCATCGGCAAGATCCTCTCTGTATATGAGACCGATGAAGCCCGCAATGAATCAGGTACCATCAATTATAATGCTGTAAAGCCTATATTGTATCTTGGTAAGGACACCTATGCAGCAATGGACCCCTCAAGCATCATTACCATAAAAAGAGATAGATGAAATAGTAGCATTTTTAAATAAGTCAAACGCTGATTTTACTATTAACATAGGATATCAAATAGATACAGCTATATGATATAATATTTCTATTGTTCAGACAGTGGTATTCTTTCTATTGTTTCTGCCAGTATTTCCAGCGGCGGGTCTGAATTGTAGGACAGTGCAAGCCTTTTAACACGCTGGAGAAGGCGCGGAATGTATTGCATAAACTTATCATTGCCCTTGACAAGCTTTATGTATCTGAATCGTCCGGCTGCTTTGAGCATGCGCTGGATACTTATCAGCGTGAAGATATCTTTGAAGCCTGCAGCGGCATACGGACTGTTTGACAGATAGTATTCGACCATTTCATCGACAAAATCATCATTCAGTTCAACATAAGCGTCCCTGAGCAATGAAGCGAGATCGTAATGGGGTGCACCGATAAGGGCGTCCTGAAAGTCAATCGTGTAGAGCTGTTCCTTGAAAGAGAGCAGGTTCCTCGAGTGATAATCCCTGTGCACGAATATCGCGGAGTACCTTTCAAAGAGCACCGACAGCCGGTGAAACAGCCTCTGAATCTTCGACATGACGTTGGGCGGGAGTTGAACTCCGGCTTTCACGATGCCGTACTCTATGAAATGATCGAACTCGAAATCATAAAGATTGCTGTTAAACCTGTTGAGCCTCGCATAGCACCACCGGGGTATCTGTTCCTCTTTAATCTGGAATCTTATCATCATATCTATTGCCTGTTTATAAAGCTTCACCGACGGCCCTTTCTCCTTGATAATGTCACCGAGCAGGCTGTCTCCGAGGTCTTCGAGTATTAGTATGCCTTCTTTCTCGTCACGATGATGAATGACGGGCACTCTTACGCCCAGACGGGTAAGATACCTCTGGATATTTATGAAGGGGAGTTCGTTAAAATCCTTTGTATGTGTTGCAATCTCCTCTGAAACAATGGCTTTATCGGACGCGGCATTTACCATGACGATGTAGCTCTTATCGTTGTCAAGATAACACCGGTAATATGTCCTGTTTGAAGCATCGCCCGCGAGTTTCCTCATGGATAGAACATGCTTTAATCCTGCATGTTCAAAAACGGACAGTATCCTCTTTTCTGTTGCTTCGAAATTATTGTCCATAAGTTTCAATAGTCTGTTAGCGCCGGTGAAAGAATTTTTCAACCTCTGTTTTCGGCAGGATGAAGACAAACGGCCTGCCGTGAGGACAGTTGAGCGGTATGCCGAGCTCGTCGAGCTGGAGGAACAGCGCCTTTATCTTCTCTGCGGGGAGAAAATCGCCTGCTCTTACGGCGCTTTTGCAGGCAACGTCCGCCATAATCCTGTAGAGAGGGTCTGTCTTTTGATCCGCGGTAAGCTCCGTATGGCCCGAATCGTCCGCACGTGTGCTGTTGTCGATAAGCTCTATTAGGGACAATGGTGTAAATACAGTGCCTGCAGGTATTGCCTGCACGTGCACGCTCTTTTGTCCGATAGTCAGTTCATAGCCCAGTGTTCCCAGTGCGTTCTGAATTTCAGAGAGGGTACTCATCCTGTTTTCATTGAGGAATATCTCCTGCGGCACCGTCAAGAATTGGGATTTCCTCTGTCTTGTCCGGGAGCTCTTTAAAAGTTGTTCGAACACAATCCTTTCATGCATTGCGTGCTGATCTATCAGCACGACACTGTCCGGTGATGATGCAATGATGTATGTTGCGTTGAATTGTGCATGGATGTTTAACGAGGAGAATTCTCCCTTTTGTAAAAGGGGCTGTTGCAGGTTTGTCCCGGGCTCCCTGGCGATGCCGGGCTTTGCAGCATGAGAAGTAAAGGCGGACTGCACGTTTTTTGATACACTGTACCCGGTAAAGGAATTGCCTCTGTGCTGGTGCGATATTCTGTATGACTCGGCTGCTTCTTTTACCTCTTCCCTATATCTGTCTGCAGTCAACTCCGGATCAGAAGAGGTATACACAATGGACCTTTTATTGATTGAATCCCTTATAGCATTATGCACGCCATCATAGACCATTGACTTATCGGCGAATTTCACGGCGGTTTTTGTCGGGTTAATGTTCACATCGACAAAATTATGGGGCAAAAACAGGTTGATGACAGCGACAGGATACCGTCCCCTTTGAAGGGCTGTCGAGTATGCGCTTGTTATACTGTAATGAAGGGATTTATCGATGAAATATCTCCCATTGACAAACAGGTATATAAACCTTGAAGAATTTGTATTATAATCGGGATCGGATATATATCCGTCAACCTTTATAATGCCGTTGTCAAACGACACATCGTACAACTTATTCTTCAGCCCCTGGTCGATCCTCAATATTGCCCGTGCCTCAAGCGGGGCAGGCTGGATATTGAAGACCTCTTTAGAATTATTGATGAGCCGTATACCGATGTCTTTATACACGAACACAAACCGGTCTATAACATCCATGCATGCTCTGTATTCCGCCTGCGGAGAACTGAGGAACTTCTTCCGGACAGGCGTATTAAAAAACAGGTTCGATACGGTTACCGTTGTACCCGCATCATGTGCGACCCTGGAACTGTTGACAATAGTTCCTCCCCTGACATGAACAATCGCACCGATATCCTGCTGTTTGTGCCTTGTGACAATCTCCAATTCGGAGATTACGCCTATGCTGTAAAGCGCTTCACCCCTGAAACCAAGCGTTGCTATTTCATACAGTTCATTTTCATTGTGCAGCTTGCTCGTGGTATGCCGCTGTACCGCAAGCTCTGCGTCTTCCGGCAGCATACCTCTACCGTTATCATGAACGCGTATCAGGTCTATGCCGCCGTTCCTGAGTTCAATAACTATTGAATCCGTTCCCGCATCCACTGCATTCTCAAGGAGCTCTTTTACAACGGACGCAGGTCTTTCTATAACCTCGCCGGCGGCTATTTTGCTGACAAGCTCATCCGATAATTTGTGTATGATTCCCATTGGTATGGTTCTTATTCCTTCGTAAGAATTGCTGTTTCATAAATCGTTTTATTCAGTATAGACCGTAAAGAACAATATTTCAATCGTTCTATTGTATTTTTTTGTTTCTGTGCTAATATCCGGTTACAGAAAACGGAGAAAAACTGGATTTATATGAAGGCACATATCGAATCACTGGTCGAATATATGCATTACCTGAAAGAACTCGGGTATGACGGGTTCCCCCTGCCTTCTC
>DAHXOM010000368.1 GCA_027364825.1 bacterium
TCGTTATAGAGCCTGACCGATACTATCCAATGAGGAAAGGTTCTCAACAGAAGATGTATCCGTGATATCCTGACCAAGGTATTTCGCCTTTACAAACCGCCTGAGGATCTTTGCATTTCTCGTTTTGGGAAGTTCGACGACAAATTTTATGGTTTTTGGTGTTGTTGATTTACCAAGAGCTGATGCTACACGCTGTATCAGTTCACCCCGCAGTGTTTCCGAGGGTTCATAACCCGGTTTCAGTACAACAAAGCAGACAAGCACCTCTCCTTTTAATTCGTCCGGCACACCTATGGCTGCAGATTCTGTTACCGCCCCGTGAGAGACGAGTACGGATTCGACTTCAGCAGGTCCGACACGCTTACCGGCAATCTTTATGGTATCATCCGATCTGCCGTGTAAAAACCAATAGCCCTCTTTATCAACGGACGCCCAATCTCCATGCACCCATACATGCTGCCACCTGTTCCAGTATGTTTCCATATACCTTTCAGGGTCATGCCATATGCCCCTTGTCATACTGGGCCACGGCTTTTTGCAAACGAGCTCTCCCACGGTTTCCCTGATGGGTTTTGCATGGTCATCGAAAATATCCATTGCCATACCCAGCGACGGTCCCCCGAGGGAGCACGGCTTCAATGGTTTCACCGGATGTACGGATAAAAAGCATGCACCGATTTCAGTACCGCCGGAGAGGTTGATGATGGGGCACCGCTCCTTCCCGACATTCTTGTATAACCACATCCACGGCACCGGGTTCCATGGTTCGCCTGTTGAACCGAACATGCGGAGGCTTGTAAGATCGTGTGCATTGGGCCACTGGTCTCCACTGCGCATGAATGCCCGTACCGCGGTCGGGGAGATTCCGAGCGTCGTAATCCTGTGACGCTCTATCATGTCCCATAGCCTGTCGGGCTTGGGCCAGTCAGGTGCGCCTTCGTAGAAAAACAGCGTGCCGCCCATTGCAAGACCGCCCACAACCTCCCATGGTCCCATAATCCAGCCCATATCCGTGAACCAGAACAATATGTCCTGATCCTTCATATCTACCTGGAAGGCAATTTCTTCGGCTTGTTTGACAAGGAATCCGGCGTGTACGTGTACCGCCCCCTTGGGCCTGCCGGTTGTACCTGAAGTATATATGATCATCCATGGTGTTTCTGAAGGAAGTTTTTCTGTCGGAGATATGGTCGGTTTGTCCTTTACAAAATTGTCCCACTCTATGTCCCTGCCCTGTGTCCATGGTATATCAATGCCGAGCCTTTTAAAGACAACGACCTGCTTTACGCTCGGACTCATATTCACGGCGGCATCGGCCGTCTTTTTCATCCCGACGACACTGCCCTTCCTGTAAAAACCGTCCGTGGTAAACAGGAGTTTTGCAGATGCATCGTTCAGCCTTGATGCAATTGCCTCGGGCCCATAGCCGGAAAATACGGGAATGAAGATTGCTCCTATTTTTGCTATGGCAAGCAGTGCTATTGCTGTTTCAGGCACCATGGGCATGAATACAGCGACAGCGTCGCCCCTTTTTATGCCGGAATCTCTCAGCGCCCCGGCAACCCGGTTAACTTCCTGATAAAGATCGAGGTACGTTAGTTTTCTTACCTCGTTGTTCTCGCCTTCCCACACCAAGGCTGTCTTATGTCTTCGGTAAGTGTTTATGTGTTTATCGACGCAGTTATGGGTAATATTGATTCTTCCACCGGTAAACCATTTGGTATGCTCTATGCCTTTTCTTGCATCAACGACACTTTTGTAGGGTGTGAACCATTCAATGCCGAGGAACTTGTTTGCAGCATCCCAGAACCATTCTATGTCATCCTGTGAGCGCTTTACGAGACTGTCGAAATTCTTGATTTTATGTGCTCTCATGAACGCGAAAACATTACTGTTTTCTACTGATGTGTCAAACCCCTTCCAGTAAAGCCTCTTTGCCAATGCAATATTCTCCTGTAAAAATCATACCCGATCTATATTATCCTAAATAGTAAATGTCAATAAAGAACTGTAGGGGTGTATAGCGGCTTAAACCGTTTGAACCGTTTAAGCTGTTTAAATCGTTGAGAAGATGGATCGCACGATTCCGCCTTTTGCCGACTTCCACATTGCATTTTCAAGGTTAAACGTCTTGCAAGCTGAACGCCTCACCCGGTTCGAGAACAATGATGGATTCCGCTATCCCGGCATGGAGTGCCGATTGTTTGAGCCGTTTTATAGGCTCATCGAGCGGTTCCAGAGACAGTCTGAATGCTCCCCAGTGTATGGGGATCATGAGTTTTGCCTTCAGGACCTGCATGGCCTTTATGCAGTTTTCCGGTGTCATGTGATGCCCAAACGCTGACCACGGCTTGTATGCGCCGATAGGCAGCATTGCTATGTCCAGTCTGAATATATCCCCGATCTCTTTGAACCCCTCAAACCATCCTGTATCACCGGCAAAATATATCTGGTACTCCCCGTCTATTACGTACCCCTGATACAGGCTGTTGACCATGGGATTCCTTCCCTTGAAGTGGTTTGCAGGCACTGCGATGATCCTCTGCCCATGGACCGTGGTCTGCTCCCACCACGCAAGCGTCCTCACATCTTTGAAGCCGAAACGGGTGAAGTATTTGTCAAGCCCTTTGGGTACAATAACAACGGCGTTTCTATCGAGCCTTTTCACGGTTGGAAGATCCAGGTGATCGTAATGCCCATGGGATACCAGTACGAGGTTAACGGCCTCTAATTGTTCCTGCGTAACCCCTGGTTTGCTTTTTCTGCGGATAGTCCATATCCGCTTGCTCAAATTAGGGTCTGTAAGAATAACCGCCTTGCCCGTCTGTATCAAAACGGTGGAATGTCCTCCATATATGATCTTT
The DNA here is from genome assembly GCA_027364825.1 of bacterium. Classification (GTDB taxonomy): domain Bacteria; phylum JAMCPX01; class JAMCPX01; order JAMCPX01; family JAMCPX01; genus JAJYLM01. The sequence continues at coordinate 2,865 of DAHXOM010000368.1, forward strand.
TTGTCCATATATTTAAATATAATACCTTTTGTTCCGTTTAAAAAACCGCTCAAGCAAATCATACACTGTAACCGGAAAATGCATTGGGAAAACAATGATTGAAATTCCTGCGTCTCCGCCTAAAGCGGATCCATCCTGTAGCGGAAAAGAGCGGCTTAAACCGTTTGAACTGTTTAAACTGTTTCAATCGTTGAGAAGGTAAACCGCAGCGAACAGCCTTACTGCTGTTTTTGCTTTTTTGCCCGGACAACCCGCCTGTAGGAAAATACAAATGCAGGTATTGCCACGCCGATCATAAAGAATGTTACCAGCGTATAGTCGGATACAAAGGGCAGTTTTATATCGATTCCCATAACAGTCAAAACACCCGCTATGATGAAAAGTATGCCCCCGAAGAACAATGTCCTGCCGCCTGTCTCTGCGCCGATCTTCTTGATATCCGTCTCAGTAAGAGAGTGCACCCATTTCAGGGACATACCGAACAATGCGCCGACAATGATCAGCATCAGCATGGTCCCGAGACCAAAAACAAGACCCGGCAAAAAGCCAAACCAGGCACTCGGCATTGCAGGTGCTGCAACGGTATTGACAAACAATGCAAATCCTCCAAAGCCGAACCCTGCAACAAACCCGTGTATCAGTGTCCACTTGACCGGTGGGGTTGATGGTTCGGGCTCGCAGTCTTCACAGTTTGTGCTCAGCAGCTTTAAGTTTTTTTCCATGTGTTTTGCGTCTTCGTGATGGTGACCGAGCAAATGCAGGTGCGGATATACATTCTTTTTCAGCACGACCACGCCCGCTGCAAACATCACAACACCGACAAGCAGGTAAATGTACCGGTTTATACTGAACACAAAAGGTGCAAGCGCAAGATAAGCAAGCTCGGATATTATTGTCCGCTGGACAGTGAATGCAAGGGAAAAATACAGCCCTGCCTTCATACCCTCTTTTCCGCTCCCGCCGCCGATGGCATAGCTGAAGGTTATGGGCCAGGTATGCTCATCGGGCAGTATGCCGTGGAGCAGGCCGAACAGGAATGAATAGGTAATTGCTATAATCGGGTTCATGAATAAAACAAGATAATACAGGACAATATAATTTGCAATAACCATACGAAAGGTATTATAAACACGGCATGGGACACGAGAAGAAATCCCCTTTCATAGGCATTACCGCGGATGCGGGTGAAATAAACAACCGCCCGTCATTTTTTATCTATAAAGCGTACACGCAGGCTGTTGAGAACGCCGGCGGTATACCCGTACTGCTTACGGACACAGTAAAAGTACAGGGCCTTGTTGAACGGATAGACGGACTCGTTATCACCGGCGGGAACTTCGACATATCCCCTGCCCTGTACGGTGAACAGCCGATTATGGACCTTCAGACAGTACCTGAGAGGACCGCCTTTGAGGCAGCGGTTTACATGGAATCCTTAAAAAGGGGCATACCAGTGCTTGGTGTATGCGGAGGCTGTCAATTGATAAATGTGATAGCGGGAGGCACCCTGTATCAGGATATAAAGGCACAGATGCAGACAAATCTTGATCATACAAAGGGCAGCCATGGTGTTACCGTGGAATCGAACACAATACTGCGCAGTATTATCGGGCAAGACAGAACAACCGTAAACACGAGCCACCATCAAGCGGTAAAGGCGCCGGGCAAAGACATTATCGTTTCCGCAAAAGCGGACGATGGGATTATTGAGGCAGTAGAACACAGGGATTTCCCGCACATACTCGGTGTCCAGTGGCACCCGGAAAGAATGGGTGAAGACATGCGGCAGATCTACACCTGGCTTGTGGCAGCGGCACAGAAGCGGATTTAGACGCCATTATGAAAGTTCTAATGCGACTTTGAGAGCCTCATTCAATTCCTCAATCTTTTGAAAAGGCAGCGATCCGATAAAATGACTCAATGCCGATTTTGGAATACTTATGAGTTCGTCACAGTGAATACTGCTTTCGTGTTTTATACCTTCTTCAACGCCTACACTTACCTGGGTGGATAATCCATCATAGCTCGAGTAAATCGGCGCACAAATTACCGTGGAAAACTTTGAATCAATGAGCACCTGACGGCTTACTATAACGAAAACACGATAGTTTTTCGGATCATGCGAAGTGGCTTTATATACCCTGTAAAGCTCTCCTCGTTTCACATATCCGCCTGATAGGACAGGACATCGGCAGCCTCTTTATTCAGCTTTTCTGCTTGTTTGTTCAGGATACGTGCGTCCGCCAGATCCCGTTTCTGGCGTAGTCCTTTCGCAAGATAATCCCTGACCGCCTCCTCAATGAACTGGGATCTGCTTTTCCTGCCACCATATTCTTCGTCGATAGACCTTATCAATTCTTTTGTGAGTGTTATAGATGTCTTGCTTTTCATACTACAAAAATACTACCATTGTCCTACCATGTCAAGCATTCATAGATATCCGAAGGCGTTTTACCGGTCTTTTTATATAATCCAGAAGTTTCGTTATAAGCTGAGGAATTAGACTATACTATATTATTGATGTGCAGCAAATGTGTGGTAAGAGCCTACTTTATTAACTTGTATATCTTATACCCGGGTATGATCTTTTCCAGGCGGTAATGGGCATGGATATAGCTTATCAACGGCTCGTCAGGAGAGAATATGCGTGGATCATGCCAGGCCCATCCTCTATGGTGTGTGTACATATGGTGTGCATATTCGAGGGTTAGATCGACGACAATATATTCTGTCTGATTTGCTTTCAGTGCCCGTATCACTGACATGGCCTGCTTTTTGGTGTTGTAATAAGGCATGTAGGTATTCAGCGGCGCAGGATTTTCCGTGCCTGTAAGCATATAAATCGACGGTGACCAGTAGAGTACAAAGATATACTTCGGCAGTTTACCCCCCATCTCTTCCAAGAAAACCAGGTGATCAGATGTGGGATATGTTACCTTGTATGATTTAATCATCCTTACTTTTCCAACAGGTGTTTGCATAACTACCGAGTTATTGTCTACAGTATCGTAAATAAGACTATATGTCCTGTAACTATTGTAC
>DAHXOM010000369.1 GCA_027364825.1 bacterium
GCATATTGCAGGCTATTACAGAGGGTTGATTTATAATACTGATGCTGTTAAGGGGTATTTGAAAGCGGCAAGGACTTTTATAGAAAAGATTGGTTGAGAGCCGCTAGCTCAGTCGGTAGAGCATTTGCCTTTTAAGCAAAGGGTCGCCGGTTCGATCCCGGCGCGGCTCAAATTTTAGGAGAGATTCTTCGTGACGTCGAGACGTCACTCAGAATGACATCACGTTATTTTGTCATTCTGAACGAAGTGAAGAATCTGTATGAAGTTTTAGAGTTTAAGAGTTGGTAAGTTGAGGAGTTAACTTCATAACTCATGAACTCTGAACTGTATTTATGTCCCCATCGTCTAGACCGGCCAATGACATCACCCTTTCAAGGTGGTAACACGGGTTCAAATCCCGTTGGGGACGTTTTTTTAGTGGCAGGATTCAAGTGGCCAAGCATTAGAATTAACAAGGGTTCAAGTGAATGCTAAAAAACTATAAAGAGTTAAAGGTCTGGCAAAAATCTTATCATTTATGTTTAGAAATATATCGCATAACCAATAAATTCCCCATAGAGGAAAAATATAGTTTAACATCACAAGTCAGAAGGGCTGCTGTATCAATTCCATCAAATATAGCTGAAGGATATGGGCGACGAACCACTCCTGATTATGTTCGGTCACTCTATATAGCATATGGTTCAAACTGTGAATTGGATACGCAGATAGATTTGTCCTGTGATTTAGGTTATCTTAATAAAGATGATGAAAAGAAGCTCAAAGATTCGATAAGAGAAGTTGAAAGGATGCTTATGGCACTTATTAAATCTTTACAAAACAGAATTTATAATTCTGACGAGTTGCCTCCTCGTCCCCTTGACCGCTTGATCCCTTGACCCCTTGATTTATGATGTCAACTGAATCCATCCAGTATCTGAAAGGTGTCGGCCCGCAGAGGGCACGATTGTTTGAAAAGAAAGGTATTACAGACTTTCCATCCCTTATTCAATTTTTCCCCCTGCGTTATGAAGACCGCAGGCGGATAAGCAACATCGGCCACTTGAGATTCGGCGTAAAAGAGGTTGTTATCGGGGAGGTTTACAAAATATCTCTGAAGAACTTCAGGGGCAGGAGCTTGTTTGAGGTTATTATAAAGGACAACACGGGTTATCTTTCCCTCGTGTGGTTTAATTTCGAATATGCGTACATGGTCAAGAGGTTCAAGGCCGGCTCACGGATACTCGCCTATGGGGATGTAAGGTCGTATGCAGGACGTCCGCAGATGATCCATCCGGATATCGAGGAGTTCGATCGGGACGGCGATGATACCCTTAACTTCGGCAGGATTGTCCCTGTGTACCCGGCAATCGAGGGCATCCCTCAGAGGACACTGCGCAGGATTATGAAAAATGCACTCGATACCTCTATCAATACCGTTCATGATTACCTTCCCGCCCGGATAAAACAAGAGTGCCTGTTGTCCGATTTAAAAGAATCACTGTATAACCTGCATTTTCCCGGTGATGATATTTCATTAGATGCCCTGAACACGCAGGCATCCGTGTTTCATAGAAGGATCAAATTCGATGAATTCTTCTTTTTCGATATAGCACTGGCTTTGAAAAAACAGTCAGGTATGAAAAAGGACGGTATCGTCCTTTCCGTACCGTCCATGGACTCGCATTCGGCTCAAATGGGTTATGTTGAGGCCCTGGATAAAACCCTGCCGTTTACTCTCACGGACGACCAGCGGTCCGTTATCAGGGAAATATTTCATGACCTGTCATCGGGCTATCCCATGAACAGGCTTTTGCAGGGTGATGTCGGCAGCGGGAAAACGGTCGTTGCTCTTTATGCCGCTCTGCTTGCCATAAGCAACGGCTATCAGGTTGCATTTATGGCCCCTACCGAGATACTCGCAGAACAGCATTATACCACCATAAAGGCACTGACCGGCGGCATGGACATAACATTCGATCTCCTGAAAGGCGACACAAAAGAATCCGAAAGAAAGCAGGTCCTCGCCCGGCTGTCCGGCGGCTCATTGAATCTGATCATAGGCACCCATGCCCTTATACAGCCGGATGTGAGGTTCCACAACTGCGGGTTGATCGTAATCGACGAGCAGCACCGGTTTGGCGTTGTCCAGCGGATGGAGCTGAAGAAAAAAGGCAATAACCCGCACATGCTTATCATGACAGCCACGCCTATCCCTCGAACCCTTGCCATGACAGCGTATGGAGACCTCGATATCTCGGTAATACATCAGATGCCGCCGCACAAAAAGCCGGTAAAGACCCTGCTGTTTTACAGGGCAGGCCAGAGACAGGAGATCTATGAGTTGTTGCGTGATGAGATGAAAAAGGGCTTTCAGGTTTATGTTGTGTATCCACTCATAGAGGAATCCGATGCGCTCGAGCTTATGGCTGCTACAAAGATGTTCGAAGAACTGAAAAAGGTATTCAAGGAATTCAAGGTGGAGCTGCTCCACGGCAGGATTAAGAATAATGACCGGGATAAAATCATGGGTGATTTCAGATCCGGCAGGGTGGATATGCTTGTTGCCACCACAGTCATAGAGGTAGGCATCGATGTTCCGAATGCAACGGTCATGATGGTCGAGCATGCGGAGAGGTTCGGCTTGTCCCAGCTTCATCAGCTACGGGGCAGGGTAGGCAGGGGTACTGAGCAGGCCCTGTGCATTCTGTACGCCCACAGCCTTACCGTCACTGCACGCAAGAGGCTTGGTGCAATGGTCAGGACAGGTGACGGGTTCAAGATAGCGGAGATGGATCTTGAGTTACGGGGTCCGGGAGAGATGCTGGGCATAAAACAATCAGGTATGCCGGATTTCAGGATGGCAAGTATTGTAC
>DAHXOM010000370.1 GCA_027364825.1 bacterium
ATGCGGCAGCTGTTGCAATGATCACGTACTTTATCATGGTCCTTGGTTCTATCTTCAATACATCTATATAACCGGAAACAATAAGCATGGTAAGAAAAACCCCTCCGGTAATACCCAAAGCGGTCATAAACGGCCTGTGCAGTGGATTGGAAATATAATGCTGGGGTTCCTTTGCCTTATCAAGAAACGGTATCAATGCGAAAATAAGGATCAAAACGGTGGGGAATATAACACCCCCGATGGTTTCCGGGGTGATCTTCCCGCCGAATAAAGAAAACGACAGATCCCCGGGTATGAGCTTCAGAAAACCGTAAACAATAAGGAAATACCAGTCCGGCCTCATTACCGGTGTCCCTGCTGCAGGGGGGCCGTAGGTTTCAATAGGATTAAGAGGAATATAGGTCGCTATCAAAACAATCACAAACAAGAGAAAGAAATAAAACGCCATACTGATGATAGCCTGTTCCGGCCAGATGGGTATACCGATAAGCCTTTTACCGTTCTGCGACTCTTTTTTGTTACGGTTAACCGCGGGCTCCGTGTGCTTTTGTTTTACGAGGATCATCATATGCAAACCGATAAGACTGACCAGTACTGCGGGTATGAACATCACATGCAAAAAGAAAAACCTCGGCACTGTGGCGTTCGATGGGAAATCGCCTGCAAACAGGAGTGTAGAAATCCAGTTCCCGATCCATGGGACCGATTTTGCAATATAATACCCGATCGATGTCGCTGTTACGGAGAAGTTACTGTATGGCAGCAAGTATCCGGTAAATGCGGCAAACAGGGATATACCGAACAGACCAAGGCCTACAAACCAATTTATCTCCCTGGGATTCCTGTATGCAGATGTGAAGTATACCCTCATGAGATGAGCAAGGATAGCGGCTATCATGATCATCGCAGACCAGTGATGGATTCGCCGTATGAGCATGCCCATCGGCAGGAGATCTATTCTTACCACACTCGCGTATGCTGCGGGCACCATGGCACCAAACAATGAGACCATCTTCGTAGACGGTTCATAGAGCAGACCGAGGAATATACCCGTTATAACAAGCGTTATAAAGGAAAACAAAGCTATCTCGCCGATCAGAAATGTCGGGTGAGTCGGAAAAGTCTTGGATAAAAATTTTTCCTTGAATTTGTTTAGTTCCAATCTTTCATCAAACCATTTAAACATGACATAATCCCCTTTTTATTAAACCTGAGGTCCTATCGGGCCTGTAAAATTACCTGTAAAAGCAAGTGTATCGTCGTTATTTACCTTGACGCCTATCTGTGCAAGCGGTATCGGTGCGGGCCCGCCTTCAACCAGGTCGCCTCTTGACGGATTAAATATGCTGTTATGACAGAAGCATTCGGTATAGGATGCGTCCGGAGAACTCTGATTTTTAACCCATGAAACAGTACATCCGAGATGTGTGCATATGGCACTGTACGCAACAAAACCCTTATCGGTAAGTTTGATATCCGTCGGGGTTTTGAAATTTGATTCACTGAGCTTTATTAGCTGGACAAGGTTAGCCGGGTTTGATGATTTACCCTTGGGATATACGAGCTCAGCATCACCCGTGTCCAGGGAACTTGCCTTAATCTCCATTCCTATTTTACTGCCTGTTGCATAAACAAGTACATCACCCGGGTCAATAGTTGACACATATCCACTGCCTTTTTTTGAAGGAGACAACACCTTCAGCAGGGAAAGAAGGGATCCAAACGCACCTAAAATTGCCACAATAATTGTGCCGAGGATGAATTTTCTTCTTGTTATACCTTTCTTATCCATGGTATCGTTCTTTTGATCGGTTTCATTTACCATAACAGCTCCTCCTCTCTGTCTTCAGACACCTCTCTGAATCCAAGGAAGTATTTTAAATACAGAGCGAGAATAATCCCCGCGATTAAAAATTCCGTGGACAACATTGTTCCATATATAAAATTATTGCCGTTACCCGTTATAAACAGATAAGCGAACAACACACTGATGCACAGAGACAAAATGGACAGAAGCACAATCGCTCCCGCGGCCGCCATAGAATAGGACGGCTTTTTGCTGTGTATAATTTCAAAACTCATGTTACCCCCTTTTCTCGATAAGAATATAAATAAGATATGCGATGATGAACAACACGATAATAGCACCGAATGCTACAAATCCGATCTGGAACGAACCAAGCTCCTTGGGAAACAGCGGCGGTTCTTTACCCTTAACCTTTTCTTCCGCAAGTTTTATTCTTATTTTGGAGAGATCGTTTACCGTTGCATCATTGACATTCATAGGATCGATCTGGTCAAATCCTGTTGTATCCTTGTGGCACTTCTCACATGTCTTGGGAACATCCGGTATGATCACATAATGCGCGGAATGACAATCGGTGCAGGATGGTCCGCCTTTATTGTCGATATAAGCAATACCCATGATGCTGTTTTTGTATCTGTTTACAGAATCACTGTGGCATTTTCCGCATACATCAAACATCATCTCACCTTTTGGTATACCGATAAACCCTTTTGACGGAGACATAGCAAGCGCTTTTTCCTGCGCAAATTCTTTTGGTGAGAGCTGGCTTACCTTACCGATCGCAATACCCGGATCACCGCCATGACACGCATCACAGGTTACGTCGTTCTGCTTATGGAGAGACCGTAACCAGCAGTCAGTAACACATTCTACTTTGTCCTGAGGAAGTGTTCGATGACAGACCAAACATGCATTTGTTGCTGCATGCACATTTACAGACAATAAAAATAGTACTGCAATTACGGTTATATACTTTATTGTAT
>DAHXOM010000371.1 GCA_027364825.1 bacterium
ATAACGTTTACCGGTTTCAGGGATGATGTAGATGATTTTATGACAGGCAGTGATATTGTTGTTGTCAGCACGATCATCACCGAGGGCCTCGGGCAGGTCGTTATGGAAGGCATGGCAGCAGGTAAGGCCGTTATTGCACCGGACAAGGGAGGACCTGCCGAGCTTATCGTACACGGGACAGATGGCATACTCTACCATCCGGGCAATCGTGATGCACTTGCTCAAGCCATATTAAATACAGCGGGAGATCCTGCATTCAGAAAGTCAATCGGAGAAACTGCAAGGAGAAAGGCGGAAAAGAAATTTGGTATACAACACAATATTGACGCCATAGAACGGGTACTGGGAGAAACGGTCAACTATTGATTAACCGGAGCCACTTCCGCAGGTTAACCCCCAAAATGCATAAGGATACAAAGATAAAGAAAAGGAAGAGTTTGATCCGACGTGAAGTGAAACACCTGCGAACTGCCTGGTATTTTTTCATAGTATTCTGCGTGGACTTCTTCTCGTTCCGCGACAAAAACACCATATTCAAATGGGCCAAAAATCCGTTTAGCGAAAGAGCCATTGTTTCACGAGCAGAGGAGGAAACTCTTCCTTTTGCGCGGGTTTGATCTTCGTCAGATGCTCAAGCCTATGGCCGACTCTCCTACTGCATTTTCCGGAATTAGATTAGTCTTTTAATCCAGCTTTATTACCCTGTTCTCGATCATAAAATAGAAGATCTCTTTTGCGTATTCATCGGGTGTCATATCGAAACTGTCAAAATCGAACAAAGACATCAAAACATCTTTTAATTCCTCAAATCCCTCGGGCCTTTCCTTCTGGAGAGCTTCCACTATCACCCATTCATCGCTCTCTTTTGGAAAAGGGTTTTTTATGCATTGCACGGTAAAATGGATATGCTGGAGCTCGCTGTCGTCGATGCCGAAATCATCCGCGTATTCATCGAGCTCTTCTCCATTCTCATCGTCATAAAGCTCGAAATCATCCCCTGTCTCATTGTCGTCATATTTTTTCTTGTCCATTTGCAAAAACCCCCTTTATATCTTTTATACGGTTTACAAACAAATCAAGACTCTTGTCAACGGCTGTCGTCCGATTGTAGATAAAAAGGTGCCAGTAATCCTGGATAGAACCCGGAGATATCAACAATTCTTCAGCCCTTTTTTTTGCCATTTCTCCTTCGCTTTGCCGGAATGTATCGAGTGACCCGCCGAGGATATTGGACAGATAATCTTTATCCTTTTGTGAAACATCCTTTCTTACTGCCCACAGTGCGAAGACAAAAGGCAATCCTGTCCACTTGTACCATTCTTCGCCGAGATCGTACATATACTCAAAACCTTTCAGACCGTTGTGGGCATGCACAAGTGCATTGTTGCCTATAAAAAGAAATGCGTCAACCTCATTCTGCTCCGGCTGGTCAAGATATACGGCTGACGTTACTCCATACCTTTGTTCAAGAATAAGCCTCATCAGTATCCTTGAGGTCGATGTCTGGGACGTTATACCTATCTTATGGTTGTTGAGTTTTTCCGCAGGGACTTTTGTAAACAGGTTTACACTTCCCGCCTTTTCCTTAACGGCAACGCACATCCTTCCCAGGGATTCATAGGTGTTCTGCAGGTTTAAGAAATCCATAACGGATATCGGGGCAGCATCGATTGCGTCTTTCGTAACGGCAAGCCTGCCAATCTGGCGCGGATAACCTGACACGAGTTCTATATCCGGCCTCTTGTCGACATACTCGAGCGTATAGTAAAAGGGATCGACATTAATGTAGGGCATCCTGGCGAGTTTCAAGTTCATATCCTTTATTGGTAGATTCTAATGACTTTATATTCACCGTTTCTCTGTGCCGGTATATAGCCTGAATCTTTAATCATGGAAATCATTTTGTTGTTCGTCAACCCGACAGGTGTCAATGCACCTGCTGCATGGGTCACCTTCTCCTGGCCTATGGTACCGTCAATATCATCCGCACCGAAATGCAGGGCTATCTGCGTAATGCCTTCCGAAAGCATTACCCAGTATGCCTTGATGTGCGGGAAATTATCAAGGTATAATCTTGAGAGAGCTATAATCTTGAGCTTTCGTATACCTGTCGGTGTATTTACTTTGTTGTGCAACGGGGTATTTGCAGCATGGAATGTAAGAGGCACAAACGTCAAGAATCCTGATGTCTCGTCCTGCAGGGATCTCAGCTGATCGAGGTGTGAAATGATGTCATCATCCGTTTCGATATGTCCGTACAACATCGTTGCATTCGTTTTTACTCCCAGAGAATGTGCTATCCTATGGGTGTTGAGCCACTCGTCCTTTGACTCCTTGCCTTTGAACAACTCGGATCTTATGCCGTCTATCAATAATTCGGCACCTCCGCCCGGCATGGTGTTGAGCCCTGCATCGATTAGCCGGGACAACACCTCTTTAATCTCCCTGTCGTACAGCTTTGCAAAATAACCTATCTCCGTGGCAGTGAATGCCTTGATTGTTATCGAGGGGAAACGCGACCGTATCTCTCTCATCATCGAAACATAGTATTCGAATTTCAGGTCCGGATTCAATCCTCCCACGATATGAACCTCATCCAGTTCTCTGCCGTATGCCGACAGCTCGGAAATAATCTGTTCCACGGACATTGTATAGGCGTCCTTTGCATGCTTGCCCTTTGCATAGGCACACACCTTGCAGTGAACGCCGCATATATTCGTGTAATTGATCTGTTTATTTACGGTAAAATAGACGAGCCTGCCGCTGAGCTGCTGCTTCTTATAATCCGCCATTGCACCGATAAGGTGAATATCGTTGGAGCTGAGTAAGGTATGGGCATCTTCCCTGTCAAGCCTTACACCCTTTTTGACCTTCTCTGCGACAAAAGCCAGTGATGTGCCTTCAGCACTCACGCTGAAATCTTTTTCTGCTTTCTGTGTCATATTATTTTGTTGACGTTGTATCGGATAACCTCAATCCGAACACCCCGATACTTACCGGTCTTGCGTCCTGGATAAGAGGACCGATCTCCTTATAGGGATTTACCGGACTATCCACGGAATGAATAATAATGGTATTATCTCCTTTTTCAAGCATGAAAGGCACGCTCTCCCATCCAAATACGGGCTGCTCCTGCGCTTGAAGATTTATGCGGTTGATTATCGTTCCATTGACGTTAATCGTAAGCCATCTCGTGGATTTAAACGGTCTGATGATACCCATCATAAGTTTAACCATCCTCGGTCTCTCCACACCGATGATCCGTATGGTCCCATCCTGAGACATCATCCTGGAAACCACCATTTCCTTTACGTTGAGTGCCGGTGCATACCATCCCTCCCCAAGTTCCATGAGTTCACCCTGATGAACGGACAGGTATGCCTTCGTCAGTAAAAAGATGGACACATAACCATCGTTATAAATCGGTTCTCCGCAGTATGCCTTTAACAAATCATGGATAGCGCTGTAATCTTCCTGACTATAAGCTATCCTGTTGACGATGATATATTTAATGCCGAGATCCATGAGCTGCCGGATTCCATAATTGGCAATGGCATGCTTATCGACCGGTATGATATCGCCATATTTCAGTATAAGGGGATCATTCAGTTCTGAAAGAAGAGGAGTAGTTTCTATAAAAGACCGTTCCCTGTCCCACTGATAATTATAATAACCGCCGACCAGGTCCTTGTCGGTGAACATCTGATAATACATGGATCGGTATACGAAGGGGATATCTTCCCTGTTGTCGAACAGGGATGCACTTACAGGCAGCTCTATAACGGCCTTTGAACCGGTATCCTTTCTTACCGGCAAATAGTACAGCGGCACGGTTGACTGAACAGAGGGGAAAGGATAGCCCGGATAATACTCTACGACAGAGAGTACTATCAATGAAAATACCGTAAGATAACTGAGGGATCGTATGTCCGTACGCTCTATTATAAGCTTGACACCGAACCCTGCTATGATTGAGGTGCTGAGTAAGAGCAACGGAATCAACAACACCGGCTGTGTCAGATCCGACAGCAGTCTAATCCTGGTCAAAGCGAGATAGGGAAGCGGTATAAGGTGGAGTGCCCCGTAGTAGGGAAACATAACGAAACCGTCGAATTTGAGATACGGACCCAGGGAAAACACGTACAGCACTATGGCGAGTATACCCCACCGGGTGCCCTCTCTCGATGCATATTTGAACGCTATTATCAGTACTATCAAAAACAGCGTTACAACGCCGATGTCCGAAAAATAGGTAACATCCTTTGAGAAAAAGTAGAGCAGATGCTTGAAAAAGAAGTTCGCCTTATTCGGTAAAAAATAATCAATGAAGTTCTGGTTGTTTACCAGCAGTTGATAGACACCCTGTGCCTTTACATATTCAGAGTGCTGAATCGCATGCAGCTGGGGTATATAAAATATCAACGCAGTCAGTGCGACAAAACTCATGGACAGCAACATATACAGTATCAGTGTCTTGTTATAGGTCTTCCATCCGTCCGTTATAAGCCATGAGAACGGCAGATACAGTATAAGAGGTACGTACGCGTAAAAAATGTAACCCGGACTGCTCATGGCCAGAAGCATTGAAGAGACGATAAACAAAATTCCGTTTTTGCTGGATTGCTTCTCTTTCAGCCGAATCATGGAAAAGATGACAAGCGGGATGAACTCTATCGAGGCATATTGGAGATTCCCCATCATGGTCGAGAGGATAAACGGCGAAAAACCGAACAAAACACCGCTCGTAATACCCGCCATTCTTTCTTTTGTCAGGTGAAAGGAAAGCTTATAGGTAAAGTACGCACCAAGCACAACCGGCAGCAATGCAAGTATATTGAACAATACCGTTAACGGCAGGACCGGCAACAGGAGTATCCCCGCAATCTCGTTGAACGGTGATGACCATACATACGGCGCACCGTTGATCGGATAAAAAATGGTCTGTAGTTTCAAGGGAGACTGATGCAGCGAGAACAATGCATGCTTGAACCACCACAGGTCCCATGCATAATAATAAGAGTCTTTTATGCCGAGGAGCCTTGTATTGAAATCAATAATCCCGGGGTATGTTACAACAAGCGCGAGGATTATCATCACTCCGAAAACTATTGCATCGTTTCTGGTCTCTTTTTTCATACGGCCTCTCCTCCTTGGATTAATGGATTTCCGGTTTCTTCTTGAACCATTGCATTTCCCTCTCATACGCATGTGCTGCATTCAAGATGGTTCTTTCGTCAAATTGTTTCCCTATCAACTGCATACCGACAGGCAGACCGCTATCCGTAAACCCGCAGGGAACAGAAACACCCGGCAGGCCCGCAAGATTCAGCGGTATCGTAAATATGTCCGACAGGTACATTTTGAGGGGATCATCAAGTTTTGACCCCAGTTTAAATGCAGGTGTAGGACTCGTTGGTGCAAGAATAATGTCGCACGTGCTGAAAGCATTGTTAAAATCATCCGTGATCAGCCTTCTTGCCTTCTGTGCTTTACCGTAAAAGGCCGAATAATAGCCCGCTGAAAGAGCAAAGGTGCCGAGCATGATCCGCCGTTTCACCTCCCTGCCGAAGCCCTGGGCACGGGTGTTTTTATACATATCGATAAGGTTCTGGGCCTGTTCCGACCTGTAGCCGTACCTTACGCCGTCATACCGTGCAAGATTGGAACTCGCCTCGGAGGAAGCCAGTATGTAATAAACTGCAACAGCGTATTTCGTGTGGGGCAGGCTTATTTTGACTATCTTTGCACCGAGTTTTTTCATGGTGTCTATCGCCTGAGTCACGGCCCTTTGCACGTCCCCGTCCATACCTTCTATGAAGTATTCCTCCGGCACACCTATGGCAACATTGTTCAGTCCCGATGATAAAAGGTTGGTAAAAGGCTCTACCGGTCTGTCCGCCGATGTCGAATCCTTCGGATCAAATCCCGCAATGGTCTCCAGCAAAAGAGCGGAATCGTAAACGGTTTTTGTCATGGTGCCGCCTTGATCGAGCGATGAGGCGAATGCAATCATACCGTATCTGCTGACCCTGCCGTAGGTCGGTTTCAACCCTACGATACCGCACAGTGCCGCGGGCTGCCGTATTGAACCGCCGGTATCGGTGCCGAGTGCACCGAAAGCCATATCAGATGCAACAGCGCTTGCAGAGCCGCCGCTTGAACCGCCCGGAACAGTATCGGGCGACCACGGGTTGCGCGTCGGCCCGAAGTACGATGTCTCTGTGGACGACCCCATGGCAAACTCGTCCATATTCGTTTTACCGATGATAACGACTCCTGCGGCTTTCAGCTTTTTTATGACCGTTGCGTCGTACGGCGGAATAAAGTTCTCCAGTATTTTTGATGCGCAGGTAGTCCTGATGCCGTTGGTGGCAAATATGTCTTTTACGGCTATGGGAATACCGCATAAAGGTGAAGCGTCATGCCTCTTTAACATCCGTTCTGCGTTCTGCACCTGATCTGCAATGTGTTCCCTATCGACGGAGAGAAAGGCATTTAACTTTGGGTTTAATTGTTCTATCCTCCGAAGAAGTCCATCAACAACCTGCCCCGGCGTTGTCTCTCCCTTTCTGTAAAGCTCTGCAATTTCCTTTATGCTGAGTTCGTACAGCTTCATTGTTCTATCACCTTGGGCACGACAAAAAACCCGTCCTTTGATTTCGGAGCATTGGAAACCGCCATTTCCTGTGTCGTCCCGTGCGTAAGGGACACATCTGTTTCCAACGTATCCGGCCTTAACCTCTGCGGTCCGGGCAGAGGGCTTGCCATCGGCTCCACGTTATCGAGTTCAAGTTCGTCAATCTGGCTGATGTATTCAAGTATTGCCTGGAACTGTACGCTGAAGACCTTCAGTTCGTCCCCGGTAAATTCGAGCCTTGCGAGCTCGGCCACCTTTTTTACGTCTATATTTATTTTTTCTGCCATAGCTACTCCATTACATTTTATAATATCCAATATCAAAAGAGTGATTACAAGTAAATGGAATCATGCTTTGTATAAAAAAGAAGAATGGCGGGAAGAACACCCGCCATTCTCTTATTTGTATTCAGTTGTCTTATTGAACGGTAATCGGAATGCTGACAATTTTCGTGCCGCCGGTACACCCTATGTTCGGTGTCGTAAGCGTCAGGACCAGATATCCCGAGCCTGCCTTGGATGTATTGTCAACTGATACCGTAAAGGATCCCCACTCTCTGGTGTGTGCATCATAGCTCTGGGGAGAAAGATTCGCAGTAACCCCCTGCAGTGTTGCAGCAATACTACTCCCGGCAGACAGGAAATTGCCGTTTGCATCTCCAAAATACACGGTAAATACCTGGGATGATGCTAAGGCTGTAAACAATGTTGCCGTAAGCGGTGTATACGATATAGCAGGCTCACCGGAGTACACAACAATGATGTGGTTCCATACCGCTGTCTGGGAGAACCACTCGGCATTCGATGAATCAAGCGCCGGTGCAGAATATGCCGCCCCTGATGTGCTTGGCCAGTACCACTCGGGTCCTGTCTTATTATTGATATACGATTCACGGGGGCCTGTGGCCGTTATAGTATCCGTAAAACATCCCCCTTCAAACGTACTGCATGCAGTGCCGTCATTTGAGTGATACCAGAGAATAAAGGGATCCCAGATACCGTCGTCATTGGCATCAACCCATGGATCCCCCTGGTGAATGACGGACTCTCCTGCCTCATGTATACCGTCTTGGTTACTATCGACAAAATATTCTTCTCCATATGTATAGGCAACAACCTCATTCCAGCCGTTCTGGGATACACTTGCCACGGTAGTAAATGGATTGGCTGTTTCCGCAGTAGCAAACACATTGTCGTACAAAGGAACGTCAGAAGGCCATGGGATCAGCATTAATTGGGGCAGAACACTTGAATAAAGCGTTGTTTGCGCCTGTCCGTTCACCGTGTATGCAATTGGATCTATCAAACCGCCGCGTGAGGCAAAATATACAGGTGTACCATCAGGAACAGGGTTTGAATATCTGTCCGTGAGAAAGACGCTGATTTGATCCCCTTCTCCATAACACGTTAACCCACGCATATTATCGTGTGTTTCCGCAATACCGAAATGTACCCCCCCTGCAACAGGCCCGCCATCTATGACAATCCATACAGAGTTCGTAAATGTCTGTCCGCTTATAACATAAGCTGCCGTTACAAGCGCAACGCCTGAATGTGTGCCGGTGTTAAATATGGCTGTTGCCGTACCGCTGCTGATGGTTGTCGTAAAAGCGGTGCCAAGATTCGCACCGCTGCTTGATACAAACTTACATCCACCGCCTGGGTTATTATTAATTGTGAATGCTGCTATCGTTCCATTGGGAACTGCATTGCCCGCAGCGTCACTTGCCGTCAGTATTAAGGTAGTTCTATAAGGACTAAACGGCCATACCCTCAATTCTGTTGCAGTAGCAGTTAGATTAGACGCAGCAAAAGTGGTTGACGTGGTTCCCGTTCCTGTTCCCGTACCGGTGCCTGTACCTGTTCCAGTGCCAGTGCCTGTGCCTGTCCCTGTAGAAGTTGGTGTAAAGCTAACAAAGGTATAATTGCTTAAGCCTCCGATACTTGCTGTTATCTGTGCCTGTTCGATAGTTGCTGCACTCTGCAAGTTCAGAGATGCCGCGCCTCCGAGGGTTGCTACAGTAGCACTCTGGCCTGCAGAGCTTCCGGATACCATAAAAATACCGTTCGTTGTTTGAAAAACGACCTGTGTGCCATCGGTTATCTTTGTGCCTGAAAGTGTCTGTATCTGAGCCGTTATCTGTGTAGTCGTTGTACCGTCAGCAGGAATTGAAGCTGAGGCAGGGAATACCTGTATGTAGTATGCATTGGAAGTAGTAGAACTCGTTGATTTCTGGGAACAACCGGATAACACCGTTAATGGAAGTATGAGTATGAAACATCCTATTGCCATTTTTACAATTTTCATAGAGCCCTCCTTTAATTTTTACTATATCAAAAATTTGTTTTATTGTAT
>DAHXOM010000115.1 GCA_027364825.1 bacterium
GCTTTATCAATCCGGATAATCTTGTCTTTACCTGTAGTTTTCAGTCCAATTGGCTGAATAATCTATCTCTTTGTCTCCATCTCTGCATCTTTAACTTTCAATTTCCCAATCCATTATAGCTGATATAACATTTGCTCTTTTTTTATCCTTCATTGTCAGTATCATCCCTTCCTCCTGTCTTTATGACAGGATATACTACTGACATTTTCACTTTGTAGTTAGTACTGACATTTTCACTTGGCTACCACAGATCGAAAAAAACAGTATTGAATTGTCCCGTTTTGTGTGTTAATTTGATTTTATGTCAGTGTACAGCGAACTTCTAAAAAGAGTGGATAAAAAAAATTTGCCGACCCACGTTGCCATAATCATGGACGGTAACGGTCGATGGGCGCAAAAGAGGCATCTGGTGCGCGTGAAAGGGCATGAACAGGGCTCAAAGGTAGTAAAACGGATTGTAGAGACGGCTTCGAATTTAGGGGTAAAAGTGCTTTCCCTGTATGCCTTTTCGAAAGAGAACTGGAACAGGCCGAGGGAGGAAGTCGATGCACTGATGCAATTACTGCACAGATACCTTCTCGTGGAAAGCAATAACCTCATAAAAAACGGGGTCAGGCTTTCAATCATAGGGGATCGGAAGAGTCTCTCCCCGACATTAAATGAATTAATATCCGATGTGTGCGCCCGCTCTGAACATAACACGGGTACGAGGGTCGTTATTGCCCTGAGCTACAGCGGAAGGTATGAGATCGTTGAGGCCGTAAAAGCTGTTATAAAAGATGTTCAGGACAAAAAGATTGCTCCGGATGATATCGACGAGGAACTCTTCGGCAACTATTTGTTTACGAAAGATATACCCGATCCGGACCTGCTCATAAGAACAAGCGCGGAGAAAAGGATAAGCAACTTCATGTTATGGCAGATAGCATACACGGAACTTTACATCACCAAAACCCTCTGGCCTGATTTTACCAAAGAAGAATTTCTGAGATCCATCATAAGTTTTCAGAAGAGAGAGAGACGTTTCGGTATGACGGGCGATCAGCTTATAACGCAGAAGAACAGCTCCCGCGGGTATTCTCTGAATGAATAATATCGCCCTCTTCGGATCGACGGGAAGTATTGGTAAAACAACATTGTCCATCGTAAAAAAATATCCGGATCTGTTTCATGTTACAGCACTGGCGGCGGGCCGCAATATAAATCTGTTCAGACGACAGATAAAGCTTTTCTCTCCCGGGTATGCCTCGGTAATTAACGAGAAAGACGCCGGAGTACTCCAGAAAGAATTTCCGAAGACAAAATTTTTCTGGGGACAGGAAGGACTTCGTGTCCTTGCCATGCTCGGCAGCGTTGATCTCATCGTGATGGCCATCCTCGGTCTCGATGCACTTATACCGACATACCTCGGCCTCAAAGAGAAGAAAAAGGTGGCGCTTGCAAGCAAAGAGGTTATGGTTGCCGGCGGAAGGAAGATAAAAGCCATAAAAGGCAGTAATGAACTTCTTATACCCGTTGACAGCGAGCACAGCGCAATATACCAGTTATTGCACGGGGTGGCCCGTGATGAGCTTCGGAAGATTATACTGACGGCTTCCGGCGGCCCTTTTTTAAATGCCGATATCAAAGATTTACGTTCCATAACCCCGCAGCAGGCCTTGAAGCATCCGAAATGGAAGATGGGAGAAAAAATAACAATAGATTCAGCAACAATGATGAACAAAGGTCTCGAGATGATAGAGGCGAGATGGCTGTTTAATCTAAAACCGGGCCAGATCGATGTCATCATCCATCCGGAGAGTATCATACACTCCATGATCGAACTGGCGGACGGGGCCGTACTTGCACAGATGGGTATCCCGGATATGAAGCTGCCCATTGCTTATGCCATGAATAAGAGGAAAAGGATTGCCCTCGGCATGTCAAAGCTTGATTTCAAAAAGATAAGGACATTGAATTTTATTCAACCGGATTTAAGAAAATTTAAATGCCTTAAAATCGCCATGGATGTTATAAAGCACGGAGATGATTCGGCGGTTGTTATGAATGCGGCAAATGATATTGCAGTGGGAGCTTTTCTCATGCATAAGATAAAATTTACGGACATTGCGGATATTGTTGAATATGCCGTTAATCGATATTATTATAAGTCCGTTGACTCTGTTCATGATATTATTGTTATGGACAGAGAGGTAAAAAAATACGTTCAGGAAAGGATAGATAAACTGTGTTAGCTATAATTTCTGCGGTAGTTGTAATAGCAATTCTCATATTCGTTCATGAGCTGGGACATTTTACCTTTGCCAAATTATTCAAGGTAAAGGTCCTTGCCTTTTCTCTCGGGTTCGGTCCTGCACTCTTGAAGAAGAAGATAGGCGAAACAGAGTACAGGCTGTCCGTCCTGCCGCTGGGCGGGTACGTGAAGATGCTCGGCGAAAATGATGATGAAAAAGAAGAGCCCGTTCCGGAACAAGACATAGCACGCAGCTATGCAAACCAGGCGAACTGGAAAAAGTTGTTTATCCTTATAGCCGGGCCCCTCTCAAATTGGATATTCGCGATGTTCCTCCTGTGGATAGTATTCATGCACGGTGTGCCCTTTTTGACGACAACCATCGGAGATGTCAAGCAGGGCAGTCCTGCATATTCCGCCGGTATCAAAACGGGAGACACAATAGAACAGATCAACGGTACGAAGGTACATGAGTGGGATGCAATGAAAAAAATCATCGTGTCTAATGCCGGCAAAGACCTGGTCATTACTATCTTGCGCAGCGGCAAGCCGTTCACTGTCCAGGTGAAACCGAAAATAGAAACAGAAAAGAATATCTTCGGAGAGCCTGTAAAAACACCCATTATCGGTATAATGCCTGCCGGTGATTATACCGTTAAAAAAAGCAATCCTTTTGAGGCAGTAGTTCTTTCGGGAAAAGAGTCCGTTAATATATCGTACCTTGTCTGGATGTCGCTTGTTAAACTGGTGGAGGGAAAGATACCGAAAAAAGACCTCGGAGGTCCTATATTGATAGCACAGCAGGCGGCCCATCAGGCAAAAAGGGGGATCGAAGCCCTTATGTATTTTACCGCACTGATAGGCATAAATTTTGCCGTACTCAACATACTCCCCATTCCCGTTCTTGACGGCGGAAATGTGGTGTTTACACTCATCGAGGCTGTTATAAGAAAACCTATCAACAAGAAAGTAAAGCTCGCCATATTGCAGTTTGGGGTTTTATTTATAATCTTACTTACCGTATTTGTGTTTTATAACGACATAAGCAGGATTATAAGTTCACATCATTGACCATGCTCGGACTTGTTATAGACACCGCACTTGGATATATGGGTATGGGTGTCGCAAAGGATGCAGACCTGCTCTCATCCGTTGTGATGGAAAAGCCGTCCACTGTAACAAGCCTTGCCGTTAAGACGATCGATACCCTGTTGAAAGCTGCAGGACAGAGAAAAGAGGACCTTGATTTAATCATCGTCTCCGCAGGTCCCGGGACATTTACTAGTTTAAGAACAGGGGTAAGCCTTGCAAAAGGCATGGGAATGGCACTCGATATTCCCATTGTACCCGTGTCAACACTCGATGCGATGGTACAAACCGTGAAGCATGCAGACGGTATAATAGTTACAGCGGTGGATGGTAAAAACGACAATATTTATCTGGCGGAATATACTGTTAACGACGGCAGGTTTGAGAAGACAATACCGGAGAAGGTCTTGAAATTAGGTGTGAACGCTTTTCAAAGACACTATCATGTTCATCTTGTCGGTTGGGGCGTTGAACGTTATGAAGGTGTATTGGGTAAAATATATACAAAAGGTATAAGCTGGTATAAACTCGACACGAACCTCATGAATGCCTCTCTTGCTCTTATTGCCCATAAAAGACTTTACGGCGTAAAGCCCGTACCCGCATCAACCTTTGTACCCCTGTATCTCAGGGAGCCGGATGCAAAGGTAAAAAACAGGAAAGAGGTGGTATTATGAAAAAGATAAAACAATTTAAGTCACCGGAAGAGATTTCAGAGCTGCTGCGGAGTGCCGGTTATATCCCCGGCGAAGACATATCGACATCGGTTTATATAGCGGGCCTGCTTTCAAAGCCGCTGCTGGTGGAAGGACAGCCGGGTGTCGGGAAAACAGAGCTTGCAAAAGCGATTTCGAAGTCGCTCGATCTGGAATTGATAAGGCTCCAGTGCTACGAGGGCATCGATGATACAAAAGCAATATACGAGTGGGAATATTCGAAACAGCTGCTGTATGCCCAGCTTCTCAAAGACAAGATAGACGATATCCTGAAAGGCACCAAAGGGCTTTCCCCTGCAATGGAAAAGCTGAAAAAATTCAACAGCACTTTTTTTTCCGAGGAGTTCCTGATAAAGCGGCCCCTGCTCAGGGCCATAGCATCACCGGAGCCTGTTGTCCTGCTCATCGACGAGGTTGACAAGTCGGAACCTTCGTTCGAGGCACTCCTGCTCGAGGTGTTGAGCGATTACCAGATTTCGATACCGGAGATAGGGACCATAAAGGCAAAATCAATACCATTCGTGATCCTGACGAGTAACAACGCACGGGAGCTTTCCGACGAGTTGAGGCGCAGGTGTATCTATCTTTATATGAATATGCCGGACAGCTCACGGCAGATGGAGATAATAAAAACTAAGCTCCACGGTATCATGTCTGAGGATTTTCTCGGCATGATAAACGGTATGCTTTCTCTTATCAACGCACAGGATTTAAAAAGGCCCCCCAGCCTTTCCGAGATCATCGATTGGTCTGTTTCAATGGCATCGGCGGGTATGGACAAGAACGAGGTGTCCGTATCCTCGCTCGGCAGTCTGCTGAAGGACAGCTCGGATCAAAAGAAGGCGTTCAACGCACTATGGAAGTCAAAGAATCAGTAAAGTTTACCACAAAGGTGTACAATTTCCTCTCGGGCCTTGGTATGCCTGTGTCGCCTGTTGATTTTTCGCAGACAGCTTACGTCATCGAACAGACGAAACCCCGGGACTACGAAGCACTGAAAAGAGTCGTTGTGCCTATTATGGCTCGGAATAAGGAACAGCAGGTGCTGCTTCAGCAGATCTTTGATTTTCTCCTGAATACATCCGAAGACTGGGAAAAGCTTGGTGACGCACTGGGTGTACGGCATATCGATCCCTTTATTCTGAAGGAATCGGCCCCGACCATTGCAAAATTACTGGATTGGGTCAATCACCCGGAGCTTTTTTATAAACACCTGCAGGAGCTCTATCTGGAGCTTCATAAACGCTATGAAGACAGGATGCTGAACTCCGGTTATATGCTGCTTGCAGAGGCACTCGAACTTGACAGGCCCGAGAAGGAACTCGTGGTACTCGGCAGGGCGCTTGAGCTTGCCGGCTGGTGTCCGGAAGACATTGCGAAAATAACAGCAGCCATAGAAAACATGCTTACCTTCATACGGCGTAATATATCGGAATTTATCCTGAATGCTTCGAAGGTTGCCGGTCTTGTGACATCCCTCCACTCGCATGAGCCCAAGTCGGGAGAAAAAGAACTGTGGAACATTCCGTTATCCTTTCTATCGAAAAAGGACATAGAAACAATAAATCAAATCATCAGAAGTATGGCACTCCGTTTCAGGGAAGATGTAAAAAGAAGGCAGTATGGCATTGCTACAAGGGATATTTCGATACGGCAGACCTTCAGGCTCAATGCCGGCCGGGACATGCTGATACAGCTCGGCTACAGCAAGATCAAAAAATTGGAGTCACCGCTGATAGTACTGTGCGATATCTCGGGTTCAATGCGCAACTATGCAAGATTTTTTATGCAATTCATATCGATTGTTAAAGACACGTTCAAAAAGCTTAAGGTGTTTGTCTTTGTGTCCGGTATCGAAGATGTCACGATGCTTGTTAAATCAAAACCCGCGGATGAACTTATCGACAGAATATTTGCGGATTACCGGGAAGCAAGGTCCTATACCGATTACGGCAATGTATTCAGGCAGTTTAGCGGCAAATACCTTGGCCTCATAACTTCGAAAACACGGCTGCTCATCATCGGCGACGGCAGGACAAATTACCAGTATCCGGGTGATGACGAGCTTGCGATACTGAAGAAGCGGGTAAAAGATATACTCTGGTTTACTCCGGATGATCAGTTTTCATGGTTTACCGGTGACAGCGAGATGAACCTGTACAGCCGGTACACGGATGAACTGTTTGTCGTAAGAACATTGAGCGAATTAAAGACGGCACTCCAGTCTCTCTTGACCGTGTAAATACCCTCCTGCGATCACACCCCCCGTCCCATTCGCCGGATAGGTCTCCACTTGAGAGGGGAAGTCTTTTCCCCGCTATTCTTGCAAATGCATTTTTCGGGTTAATCGGTGCCGGTAGAAAATGTTTGTGATTATATTGACCTCTTGTTCCAAGAGATGATATATTTAATAATTATGAATAAAAATAAAAAAGCTACGATGCTGTTCTTATTAACGATTGGAATACTTATCGCTATCAGACTCGTATTCATCTTTACGCTGAACCTGAGCGATGATGAAGCTTACTACTGGCAGTATGCACGGCACCTTTCCCTGAGCTATTATGAGCATCCTCCGCTTGTTGCATGGTCGAATTATCTTATGATGAAGCTCCTGGGAAGCACTGCCTATTCAGTAAGGATGTCAGCATTGCTGTTTTCTGTCGGTGATTCGGTGCTTGTGTGGCTGATTGCAGACAGGGTACTGAAAGATAAAATGAAGGCCTTCCTGTCGGTGCTTGCACTGAACATAATCCCTGCCTATGCAATAGGCGGGCTGATGATGCTGCCGGATGCGCCTCTTGGCTTTTTCTGGCTTTTAACCCTGTACTTCCTTATGAAGGTGTTTCTCGACGGCAAGGGCTCCTACTGGTATGCCGCGGGCATCGCACTCGGTCTTGATATGCTCGGTAAGTACCACTCGGTCTTCCTGCCTGTTTCGGCTTTGCTCTTTATGATTGTTTCAAAGGAAGACAGAAAATGGTTCAAGGACGTACGGCCTTATATCGCAACGGTCACTGCGCTTTTATTCTTTTCACCGGTCATTCTATGGAATATACGGCACCACTTTGAATCACTGGGGTTTGAGCTTGTGTCACGTAATCCCAACTTCCATATCAGCATAAACAAATTTTTTACCTTCCTCGGTTCCCAGGTTGGATTGATTTCACCCCTTGTATTTATCCTCCTGATCTATGCAATTTACTACGGGTTTCACCGGTACTCTGCGAGCCCGACAGGGGACGCGATTCAAGGATCAGATAAAAACAACCTGCAGTCCGGCCATGCGGTTATGGAAAATCTGGATTCCCGTTTGCACGGGAATGACGGAAACAAAGGATACTTATTCCTGTCGGTCTTTGCCGCCCCCATTATCCTGTTCTTTTTTGCGGTAAGCTTTGTTGTTGATTCAAAACCAAATTGGGCATTGATGGGATACATACCGGCAGTCATATTGTCGGTGCAGTTGTCGTACGAGATCTATAGCAAGAGATGGTTCAAAAAATATCTGTGGACAGGATGGGCACTGGCACTTTTATTCACCATGATCATCCATATCCAGCTGTATTATCCTTTGATACCTCTCAGACCCGTGGATACGGACCTTACCAATGATCTGTACGGCTGGAATGCTGCGGGTAAAGAGGTCGAAAATGCCTATCAAGAACTTTCAAAATCTGCGCCCACATTCCTCTTTACGCACAAGTATCAGCTGTCAAGCCAGCTTGCATTCAATGCTCCGGGCCAGCCGCAAGTATACACATCAAACAACACGGGAGACTCTTATCATGATTGGGGGTACAATGTAACTCCTTCACTGTATGGATGGAATGCCGTTTATATCAACGACAACAGCTTCAGGATAGACCCGTACAAGCATTTTAAATGCAAGGAATGGCAGGAATTGCCGCCCCTCAATATCTATCGTTACGGGCATTATGCAAGAACATTTTATATCTACAAATGTTATGATTTTGAAGGGATCATTCAGCCGTGAAAATGAGATCTATGATAGTTGCAAATACTCTTCTGCGTCATCCCTCTTACATAAGAGGGACTAAGGGAGTTACAGCCTTTTCTTATTTCATAACTCCCCTGACCCCTCTAATCTTGAGAGGGGAATCAACAAAAGACAAGAACTAAAGGATCATCGAGCCGTGAGGACACTGGTCATTATACCGACATACAATGAATCCGAGAATATAGAGAGGCTCGTGCATGAGGTTTTCACAAACCTGCCTCATACCGAGATCCTCATCATTGACGATAATTCTCCGGACGGCACAGGCAGAATCGCCGATACCCTGGCAGGTCTCAAGAGTGCCGTACATGTTATTCATAGGCCAAAGAAAATGGGCATGGGCAATGCTTACAATCATGGCTTCAGGTATGCCATAGAACATGGATACGATGTCGTATTTGAAATGGACGCTGATTTTTCACACAAGCCGTCAGACCTGCCAAGGTTATTGGACGGGCTACAACACAACGGCCTTGTGATCGGATCAAGGTATGTTGATGGCGGTGGGACGGTAAACTGGGGCATTTCAAGGAAGGTCATCAGCAGGTTTGGCAACTTTTATGCACGGGTAATACTCGGCATGCATGTAAGGGATATTACCGCGGGATTCAGGTGTTACAACGTGGAGGCGCTAAAAAAAGTCGATCTTGATCAGGTCAAAGCGTACGGGTACGGCTTTCAGGTCGAAATGGCTTACCGGATTAAGCAGGCGGGGTATAGTATTAAAGAAGTACCCATTATATTTGAAGACAGACGGGCAGGTCAGTCAAAGATGTCGAAGGACATTGTTATAGAGGCATTTATAAGGGTATTGATGATGAGGTTTAAATTATGACACTGCTGAACGGCATACGGGTGCTTGATCTCACAAGGTTGCTGCCGGGCCCGCTGCTTACCCTGTATCTTGTTGATCTCGGTGCAGAGGTTATAAAGATAGAAGATACGGAGCAGGGGGATTACCTGAGATGGATGTCTTTGGCCGGTAACGGCTCCGGCAATCTTTTTGAGGCGTTGAACAGGGATAAGAAGGGTATAAAGCTTAACCTGAAAACACCGGAAGGTGTAGAAGCTTTTCAGCGGTTGTCCCGGGAAGCGGATATTATTGTTGAGGGTTTCAGACCGGGGGTGATGGATAAGCTCGGGGTTGGCTATGACGCGATTAAATCGATTAATCCGGCAATCGTGTACTGCTCGGTCTCAGGATACGGCAAGGACGGACCTTACGCCGGGAAGGCAGGTCATGATCTTAATTATATAGGTGTTGCCGGTTCACTCGGTGTAACGGGCAGTAAGGATAAACCGGTGATACCGGGCGTGCAGATAGGCGATATCGCAGGCGGCAGTATCACGGCATTTGGGGCAATTATGCTTGGGCTTTATCATAAACAGAAAACAGGGAAAGGTTTATATCTCGATATTTCAATGGTGGACGGCCTGATAAGCTTTATGGCACCTTATCTCCCTTACCTGAAAACAGACTTAAAAAGAGGGGAGATGGAACTGACCGGAAGCATTCCCTGTTATAATGTGTACAGGACAAGGGATGATAAATTTGTAACTCTCGGTGCTCTTGAACCAAAGTTCTGGAGCAGGTTTTTGCAGATGATCAACAGGATGGATTTGATAGAAGAGCAGCTTGCCAAGGGTGAGGATTTTAAACGTGTATACAATGAGGTGCAGAAGGTCTTTCTCTCTAAGACAAGGCAGGAATGGCTGGAGTTTTTCAGGGATGAAGATGTATGCGTCGAGCCCGTGAACGAGCTTGATGAATTGCTCGATGATCCGCATATTAAACACAGGGGTATGTTCGATTATATAAAAACGGAGGAAGATAAGTTTATAACAATACGGAATCCGTTTTATAAAGGTGAACCTCAGGGGGACCATAGAAGGGCTCCTTTGATCGGTGAACACACGGTTGAGATTTTAAAACAAGCGGGATACACTGATCAACAGATAGAGGAGTTGAAGAAGAAAAAGGCCGTTTAAAGAAAGTAGCGAGGGAAGAGAGTGAGAAGTGAGAAGAAAGTAGTGAGGTAAGAGTAGCGAGGAGTGAGGAAGGAGACAGATCCTCAATACTAGCTTCGCATCCCTCGCTGCTAATAAAAAGGAGTTATTATATGAGAAAAGCGAAATTCGAAAGAAAGACAAAGGAAACCGAGATCCTAGTTGAGCTCGATCTGGATGGTACCGGTAAGGCCGGGATCGATACCCCGATTGGCTTCCTGAATCATATGCTGGAATTGTTTACCTTTTTTTCAAGGGTGGATCTTAAACTCAAGGCAACAGGCGATGTGAATGTTGATTTTCATCATACCGTAGAGGACATCGGTATAAGTATAGGCGAAGTCTTTTTTAAAGCCCTTTCCGATAAAAGCGGTATTCATAGGTTCGGACATGCAGCAACCCCTATGGACGAATCGTTATCGCAGGTTGTTGTTGATATAAGCGGGAGGCCGTTCCTTGTCTATAGACCCATACAGCTTCCTGAAAAGATCGGTGAAATGGACTCGGAATTATTCGAGGTGTTCTTCCAGGCGTTTGCATTCCGCTCAAGAATTACCCTGCACGTAAATATGTTTTATGGAGACAACGGACATCACATTATAGAGTCATGTTTCAAAGGGCTTGGCAGAGCGATGCGGCAGGCTGTTAAAATAACAGAAAAGGACATTCCGAGTACGAAGGGCGTACTATAAAACATGAAAAGTTCAAGCCGTTCAAATCGGAACAAGAGTTCAAGGTTAAAAAGAAGATAAAGATGATAGTTATAGTTGATTACGGCATGGGAAACCTGCGCAGTGTTGAGAAAGCAATAGCATCTCTGGGCGCAGCTTCCGTGATATCAAACGATCCCGATGTAATTTCAAAGGCGGATAAACTGGTAATACCCGGCGTCGGCGCATTCGGCGATTGTATGAAGAATATAAGGGCATACGGCATTGAAGACGCAGTGAAGCTGTTTATTGCAAAAGGCAGGCATGTGATCGGCATATGTGTGGGCATGCAGATGCTCTTTGACGACGGGGATGAGAACCCGGGTGTAAAAGGACTCGAGTTGATGAAAGGCAGTGTAAAGGGGTTTGATCATGAGCAGTTCGCCGGAAAGGGACTGAAGATACCGCATATGGGCTGGAACACCGTGAAACAGGAAAAAAAGAGCTTTCTGTTTGAAGGTATTAAGGATAAGAGCTATTTTTATTTTGTACATTCATATTATCCGGTTCCGCTTGAGGACGTTACCATCGGCACCACGGATTACAGCATCGATTTCACCAGTGTTATCCAGAAGGACAATGTTGTAGCAACACAGTTTCATCCCGAGAAAAGCCAGAAAAACGGGTTAAAATTGCTGTCAAATTTCATAAATTATAGAGGTTGAGATGAATATAATACCGGCGGTTGATATAAAATCGGGCAAATGTGTGAGACTATGGCAGGGTTCGTTTAACCGTGTCGATATATACGGGGATGACCCGGTAGCAATGGCTTTAAAATGGGAAAAAGAGGGTGCGGGCATGCTTCACATCGTTGACCTCGATGCCGCTGTTACCGGCAAACCGGTGAACAGGGACCATATTACGAATATATTGAAGGCTGTACGTGTGCCCGTTCAGATCGGCGGCGGAGTGCGGAGTAGAGAAATGGCCGAATATTATATAGAGCAAGGAGCAAGATCCATTGTGATAACTACCTTTGCGTATGAGCATCCGGAGGAAGTGATTGAGATTTCAAAACAATACCCCGGCAAAATATCCATAGGTGTTGACGTACTCTCAGGTGCCGTTGCAATCAAAGGCTGGACCCAGGCGGGTAATATGTCTCCCTATGAATTTATCAAAAAATTCAGCGATGCACCGATCTATGCATTTATTTTTACCGATATTTATAAGGATGGGACGCTTAGCGGTATAGAACTTGAAAGAATAGAAAAGGTGCTTGACGGTATAGGAGAGCCGGTGATCATATCCGGCGGCATAT
>DAHXOM010000377.1 GCA_027364825.1 bacterium
AAAAGATCAGAGGGTAAACAAGAGCTGTATCAAGTACTCCGGTAACAATATCGAGGAAGTAGTGCTGCTTTACATACAGCGTGGATACCGAGATCAAGACCGCTATCAATATGAAGACTATACCGAGAGGTTTATTGTACCGGTAAAATATCAAGGCAACAAGCAGTGAATTCGCAACATGAAGGCTTGGGAACACATTAAATCCGGGATCCAACCTGTAGATCATCCCAACCGCTTTTGTACTTAATGTATCCGCAATAACCACAGGCCTAATCATTTTTACCGGGAAGGACAAAAACACGAGAAAGGCCACAACAAACTCCATAAGGTATGCGCCCGCCACCCTTCTGAAGGTATCTATATTGTTCAGCAAAAACAAATGTGCGAAACAAAAAGGATAATAAAGCAGATATACCCAGACCCAGCCGGGGTCAAAGGGTATAGAGCGATCGATAGAAATAGAAAGGCTATAAAATTTCATGCCTTCTTTCCAGAGAAGATGGTTATGCCAGTCTACATAATAAAAACCAAACGAGAGAAAGGTTACAAGGAATACAGAAATTATCAGTTTTTCATGCCTGAGATAACTATTTATTATGTCTGAAGCTATTCCTTCTCCTGAATGATCCCTAATACTCATAGCTTACTGCAAACCCTGTATCATAAATATATCCTTTGCTTTCATAACCAGGATAGCCTGGATTTTGAATGCCGGGGGTATTCGGATCTGCATCAATGGCTACTACTTTATAGGTCTTCCTGTCGCCAAGTAGGATCCCCTGAAAGTCCACGGTAAAATGGATGTGCCCGTCATTGTAGGGCATAATATAGCTGACACCGGTTGACAATACATTTTTAACGCTATCGACATAGTTTGTAGTTCTCATCTGAGGTGGCACCGGGGTTGGCTCATACTCGTAACCGGCCATGACACATAATGTTTCTACAGGTTTGTATGCAACACCCAGTTTGGGTATATAGATGTCGTTAAATCCCTGTCCTGAATAGGTAATGCCGGTGGCAGGATCGGTATATGACTCATTCTGGGGCCTGACGTTATGGTTATTGAGATAACTCGACCAGCCAACCCAGGTAAGATCACTGTTCAGCTGGAGATTATCCATGGGCTTATACATAATACCGAGCGATGCATGTGCGGGCGAGTAAAATAAAATTGTGTTGATCGTTTGGGTAAAGTTACTTGCAATAGGCAACCCCTGAGCATTCAGGTGGACATATGCCGCACCGACAATCGGAAAATCATCGGCACTCATATAGGAAAACCCGACCTTAAAACGATCGGACGGATGGAACAGTATACCAAGGTTCGCCACATAGGTGTATTGCTGGGTATTGTTCAAATTCATATACCATACCGACTGGTTTAAAGGGTTGGGAAAATATTCATACGAATAGGTCATTGATTTAATGAACAGGGAAAGCCCTCCTCCAATGGACAAGAATGGCAGAACCCTGAAGGCTATCGTTGGAAGTATAACCTGCTGTTCCGTAGTATTCTCAAGGAATTCGAAATACAGTTTATTGGTAAGAAATGATTCGCTCGCATCTGCATAATGGGTTATTTGCTGCTGTGTATCACCTAAAGGCGTATAGAACGCGATGCCGATGTGGACAAAATCCGCTAAAAATTCATGGGTCATACCCACAGAGAGGCCTTCAATATCTTTATTGTCGTTATTTTGAAAGCCGGAACCGAAAGACTTTACGGAAAGATGATTCACTGCAAAAAGAAAATTAAAACCTACCGATTCTTTCGTCTGGGTGATGCCGGCGGGATTATAATACGTTGCTGTCCAGTCATCTGCAGAGGCTGTCCTTGCATTTCCCATTGCAATACCCGTTGCGTCCACCCCGAATATATCAAAGACACTTGCGTTTGCATAAGCAGTGTAACCGAGTATCATACTGACCGTAAAAATTAACATCTTTTTTATCATGGATTCCATCCTTCCTTTCTTAAAGATTCTCCCAAAGCAAAGACAAAATTATTTTTGGATTGCGACTCAAGTTTTGAGTGCTCATTGAAAAATAGTATAAACTTCACAAAAATAGTTGTCAAACATTTACAAAACAGCCACAAATTTATTTATTGCCAATCTGACGTTTTATAAATAGTATACTCTGCATCTTTATGTTAAAAATCGGCACTATAGAAATAAATCAACCCGTTGTAA
>DAHXOM010000116.1 GCA_027364825.1 bacterium
CTTTTATGATGAATGATACAAGGTTTAACAGGGAAGACGAGTTAAATTTCCGGCACATCGGTTGTTGGGTTAATCTGTTTTACCAATGAAAATATTACTTTTGAGATTCAGTTCACTCGGGGATATAATTTTAACAATGCCTGTGGCAGTGGCGTTAAAAAAGCAGTTTCCCGATGCAGATATAGACCTTGGCACCAAGCTCGAATATAAAGCGCTGTTTACGCCTCCCTCCCCTTTTCGGAAGGTACTCTATCTTGATGATACCGGTGTTATACCCTTTATAAAAACGCTGAATGGGGAGGGTTATGACCTTATTGTAGACCTCCACGCGAGCCTGAGGACTTCAATGATGCTGCCATTCCTGAAAGCAGCCAAAAAAAAGAGATACAAAAAAGGGGCATTCCCACGAAGGGTCTTTGTCACAACAGGAGTTAAATTATCATCCTTCCCGTCGGTACTACAGCGGTATTTGAGCGCGGTTGGGATTACCGGGATCCCCGAAGCACCGTGGTTTGCTCTTGGCAGTGAGGAAAAGAGAAGAGGCAGTATTCTCTTAAAAAATGCAGGCATTCTGAAAGACAGGATAATCGGTATTGCCCCTGGTGCCAAATGGGAAACCAAAAAATGGAAAATGAGCCGTTACGTAGAACTTGCACGAAGGCTCGAAGGCAGAGCCTATGGTATTGTATTTGTTTTCGGAAAAGGGGATGAAGAGGATAGAGAAGCGTTGATGAAGATATCTTCCGGATTCAGGATCCTGAATATATCCGATTGTAATCTACGGGACACAGCTTATGCAATATCCTCGATGGATGCATTTATCAGCAGTGATACGGGACTTATGCATCTGGCTGAAGCTGCAGGTACTCCCCTGGTCGCGATGTTTGGACCAACCACGAAAGAGTTCGGTTTCTTCCCCACCGGTCATAGGAGTGTTGTAATAGAAAGAAAGCTCGTGTGCAGGCCATGCAGCCTGCATGGCTCTGAAAAATGCAAAGAGGGACATCATAAATGTATGGAGGATATTACCGTTGAAGATGTAGAATCCGCTATTCTGGGGCTCCTTGAAGAGGTGCCGGTCCCGGACGTAAGGATAGTATAGGTATGCCCGGTTTGTCCGTTGTTATTGTTACACAGAACGAGCAGGACAGGATCAAACAATGTCTTGAATCGGTCGCATGGGCGGACGAGATCATCATTGTTGATGCGTTCAGCACGGACAAAACAGTGGAGATATGCAGGTCGTTTACGGATAAGATATACAGCAGGCAATGGGATGGATTTATACCGCAGAAAAACCATGCATTATCCCTTGCAACGAAAGAATGGGTACTTTCTCTTGATGCGGATGAGCAGTTGTCAGAGCAGTTAATGACAGGAATTAAGGGTGTAATAAGCGACCAAAGCAGTGATTGTGTTGCTTATTCTATGCCGAGGAAAACATATTATCTGGGCAGATGGATGCTTCATTCCGGCTGGTATCCCGACAGAAAGATAAGACTTGTGAGAAATGGCTCTGCAGCATGGGGAGGGCTTGAACCGCACGATAACCTTAAGGTTCATGGAAAAATCTGTGACTTGGACGGCGACATCCTGCACTATTCCTTCAGGAACCTGTCCCATCACATCAGGAAACTGGATTATTTTACGGACGCAGCCTCGTCGGAATTAGTAAAATCAGGCAGGCACGCCGGTATGAAAGATATGGTCATGCATCCCGCCGGTATGTTTTTGAAGATGTTTATTCTCAAAAAAGGTTTTATGGACGGCATTCAGGGATTTGTTGCTGCAAGTGTATCGGCATTCCATGTGTTTATGAAATATGCAAAGGCCTGGGAAAGGGATGAAAGGAATAAAGAGACCGGGAATGTAAAAGGATACGGGCAAAGATGAAGATAGTGGAGGTTATCAATATACCATGGTGGAATGCCGCGGCCCAGTACTGTATCACCATTGCGGATGCACTATCAAAAAGAGGCCACAGTATCGTTGTCATGAGCGAGAAAGATACGCCGTCTTACAAAAAAGCCCTTGCATTGAACATGCAGACAGATACCATGCTGAGCTTCAAGCCGCTGCATCTTTTTGCAGACCTGTCGTATATTAAAAATGCGTTCAGAACGGTATACAACGATGTACAGGTTGTTAACGTTCACACAGCGCACGCTCAAACGGTGTTTGCTGTCGCAAAGTTTCTGTTCAGCCTTCGGTACAGGCTTATAAGGACGCGCGTCGACTCGAGGAAGATTAAACATTATCCGTTCAACAAAGTATCATACAGGAGCTTGAACGGTATTATCGTGTCGAA
The DNA here is from genome assembly GCA_027364825.1 of bacterium. Taxonomy (GTDB): domain Bacteria; phylum JAMCPX01; class JAMCPX01; order JAMCPX01; family JAMCPX01; genus JAJYLM01. The sequence goes on from DAHXOM010000116.1 coordinate 2,309, forward strand.
CAGGGCGGATAGGGAAGAGGTGCTGTCGTTTACGCAATTGCCTAAAAACAGGGTGAAGATAATTCATGCCGGTGTGGATACCGCGAGATTCAAACAGATAAACAGTAAGACAGAGGAGAGGCTAAAGTTTCATATACAATCGGATGCCTCTGTCATCGGCAATATAGCGAGACGTTCGCCGGTAAAAGGCCACGATGTGTTTTTTAAAGCTGCACAGCTTATCCATAACGATATTAAAAACGCGGTCTTTGTCACAGCCGGTGTTGATGATACGGTTTCTCTGGAAACTTTAAGGAGCATGGCGGAACAGGCGGGTGTACTGGAAAACACCGTGTTCCTCGATTATGTGGATAATGTCGAGGGACTTATAAGCTGTCTTGATATCGGTATTGTGAGTTCTGTGGGGTCGGAAAACCATTCGCGTATAACCCTTGAATACATGGCATGCGGTGTTCCTGTTGTAGGTTCAAATGTCGGCGATATAGCTGAATTAATAGACGATAGAAAAACAGGCTTTGTTGTCCGGCCCGGGGATTTTGTTGCAATGGCAGATGCCGTTATACGCCTCTTGAAGGATAAGGAGCTAAGAGAAGTTTTCGGTTATCATGCGCGCAAACTCACCGAACAAAAATTTTCCATAAACTCTTTTGCAGAATCAACGGAGTTGTTCTATATGGAAGCTCTAGGCCGGAAGAAATAGAAAGAGATGAAAGAGATGAGAGTGCCGGAATGATATCGATGAAAGAACACAGCGGATTTTTGATCATACATACGGGTCAAATAGGGGATAACCTGCTTACGACCCCGGTAATAAGGAGCCTACGAAAGGCAAAACCCGATGCATACATTGCCTTCCTTACAACACCTCCCAATTACCATGTTTTTACCTATAATCCTTATCTGGATGAAATTATAGTGCTTGATAAATCAATGCAAGTCGGTGCATACAGAAGATTTTTGTTGAATATAAAAAAGAGAAGATTCGACATAGTACTGGATTATCTTTGCAATCCGAGAACAGCCTTCATTACATGGTTTTCAGACGCAAAGCAGAGGGTGAGTTATGATCTCAGGTTTCGAAAATACGCATACAACATTGTTGTAAAGAGGGATCCTGTCCCTAAATATAGTGTTGATTTTAAATACGATCTTTTAAGAGCACTGGATATTCAGGGAGACGGTTACGGACTGGATCTCTTTATACCGGGATCCGCTGAAGGCTTTGCCAGGGAATTCGTATCCTCTATAAAAAAGGATAGCGCACCGTTGATAACCCTGTCTGTGGTAAGCAGAAGGGCATATAAGCAGTGGGACCCTGAACGGTTTGCCAGACTTGGCGATATGCTTATCAGCAGGCTCGGGGCATCGGTGATCCTGTTGTGGGGACCGGGAGAGAAAACGTATGTGCAGCAGGTCATGTACATGATGAAATATAAACCGTTCCTGTCGCCGCAAACTCAATCCATAAAGGAACTTGCAGCTATCATCAGGCATGCGGATATGCATATCGGCAATGATAACGGTATAAAACATATAGCCATTGCAATGGGCACGCCCACAGTTACGGTCCACGGACCGAGTGATCCCGTAAGCTGGGAGCCGCCCGACAACCCTCTTCATGTATGGCTTAAAAAGGACGTAGGGTGCGGCAAGTGTGTGCCGAGGGATTGTAAGTACGACCTGAAATGTCTCGACGCAATCCAGGCAGAAGAGGTGTTTACCCTGGCTTCGTCTCTGTACGACAGAATAAAGAAAGCTGCTCAGAGCGCGGTATGACCCTGTTTGATAAATGGCTCGCAGTCGTTCTTGCAACACTGAATCCGCTCACGGGCAGGGGAGTGGCAATACCTCTTGGTATGGGGTTCGGCCTGCCGATAGTCACGGTAGCTCTTGTATCCGGTATCAGTAACTTTGTTCTGGCGGTCGTCATGATCCTGTTTATAGACCGGTTTGATCACATCCCGTGGATAAAAAATTACATAGAGAAAAAACGCGGCCAGAAGATCACCGGGTTTATCCAGGGGAAAGGTCTCTTATATTCGGTTGTATTGGGGCCGTTTGTTCTGGGAACGTTTACGGTCGTGCTTGTGTTCCAGGCCCTCGGTGCGGACCGGAAACGCATGATTCTCTACAGTCTCATCAGTGCTATAATCGTAACACCCCTCATAGCCCTGATATCACCGCTGTTTCTGGATGTGTTCAAGCAGTATAAAGCCCTCCTGCATTTTTAGGATGCTTTTGTCTGTTCTATTATTTCTTTCACCGATGCTATGACCCTGTCCAGCGTATCGTTGACTACTACGTAATCATACCGGTGTGCCTGTTCCATTTCTGTTTTTACCCGCTGCAACCGCATATCGAGCCGATCTGTTTCACCGCGGGCCCCAAGCCGTTCTTTGAGCGCGTCGATAGACGGTGGTTTTATGAATATGGATACGGCATCCGGATACAGGGACTTGATCGACGCAGCGCCTTTTATATCGATATCGATAACAACATGGTTTCCTTTTGAGGTAAGGGCATCGATCCCGGCTTTGGGCGTGCCGTACCTGTATCCGTTTATTCCTGCCCATTCTGCAAGCTCGTTGTCTTCGATAAGCCGTGTGAATGCCGGTTCATCGACGAAATAATGGTCCACGCCTTCCCTTTCTTCGGGTCTTCGGCCGCGTGTCGTGTACGTTACACACTGCCTGAGACCGGGCACCTCTTGCAGGAGCCTATGGATGATGGTTGTTTTCCCGGCACCCGAGGGTCCGGATATGATGATAATCAGTCCTTTTGTGTTCATCTGATTGTTTCTCTATCCTCTTTCTCCCGCTCTTCGTATATTCCCTGATCCCTCGCTGCTCATCCCTCGCTCCTTTCTCATTCGACGTTTTGAGAAAGTTCCTTTATCCGCTCGACAGTGTTCTTGGCGTCTATTACCCTGGTGGTGATTTCCGCATCACCGGATTTGGAACCTATGGTGTTGAGTTCCCGTATAAATTCCTGTGTAAAGAATTCCAGTTTTTTGCCGACAGTTCCCCTGGCATCGAGGAGCTGTACAAAGGCTTTTATGTGGGATTGTAAGCGTTTTATTTCCTCATGTATGTCTATTTTGTCGATGTAGTTCCCGATAATTGCTTCAGCCGATATCGCCAGATCCGAGGGCTGTTTTACATCCTTTATGCGGTCAATTGTTTTTTGCCGGTACTGTTCAACGACAGCGGGTATCTTATCCTCTATGCCCTTTACGGTTACGTCTATGCCGTCAACAAGCGACTTCAGCTCCTTTTTGATCTCCTCTCCTTCTTCATCGCGCATGACCGTAGCTTTCTTTACGGCTTCCTCCGCAATATTGATCATGTCGTTGACCGCGCCGTCTGTTACCGGCTTATCTTCCTTCAGGAAGAATTCCGGCGAATGTGCAAACACGTCGATGGTTATGCGTCCTTTCAGGCGTAAGGCCTTTTTTATGGCTTTGAGGAGTTCTATGTACAGGCCGGCCTTTTTACTGTCCATAGTAAACGGCCATCGTTGTTTGTACTCATAGTTCTTTATCGTGACATTCAGGAAGATACTTCCTCTCGAGAACCTGCTCTTCAGCGCTCTGATAAGAGGAACCTCGAATACGGACAGTTCTTTGGGCAGCCTTACATTTACGTCGAGGTACCTTCCATTGAGTGTTTTCAATTCGCAGGAAAGACCGAACCCTTCCACAACGCCTGTTGAGATACCATACCCTGTCATACTCTTCATTTCGTTTCTCCTGTAATGGCCGTAAGACGTTTTATAAATTCATCGACTATCATCCCGGCTTTGTTTTTATCCGTGAGTTCCGCATAGATCCTGACTACAGGTTCTGTCCCCGATGCCCTTGCCATCAGGAACCCTCCGCTTTTAAATATAAACTTGCACCCGTCCCTGTCGTCAATTTCATAACTTCCAAAGTTGTTCAGCAGCCTTTCCTTGTTGTTTAGAATAGTTTCGTATATCGTGCCCGAGTTGTTCACGTGGAGATCTTTCCTCTTGTAATAGTACCTTCCGGTGATGGCATACATCGCTTCTACAAGCTCCTGCAAAGACTTTTTTCTTTTCAGCATCATCTGCGTTATCAGAATACCCGCAAGCAGGCCGTCCCGTTCCGGGATATGTGCCGCAATGCCTATGCCGCCGCTTTCCTCACCACCTATCATAACGTTGCCGTGCTGCATGAGTTCGCATATATACTTGAAGCCTATCTTCGTCGTATGGAGTTTTAGATTGTAATGCTCACACAGCTTGTTGATCATTTCAGTACTCGAAACTGTTTTTGCAACCTCGCCGCTCAAGCCCATCTCTTCGACCAGGTACATGATCAGGAGACCGAAGACCCTGTGTGCGTCGACATACTCGCCCTTCTCATTTACCAGCGCTATTCTGTCGGCATCGCCGTCGAGTGCAATACCGATGTCGGCTTTGTTGTCCAAAACAGCCTTCTTCAACGGTGCCAGATTTTCGTCCACGGGTTCCGGATTTGTCCCCCCGAAATACGGGTTAACTATGTTTCTGATCTCTGTTACCTCGTGTCCGAGGTCCTCAAACAGAGAGGATAAAAGTCCCTGGCCCGAGCCGTGCATGGGATCGATCACTATTTTGAGCCTCTTTCCGCCGTGAAGCTTCCTGTCGATGAACCGTTCTATATCCTGCCGGTAGATATATTTAATGTCTATGGTCTCATTGTACTCCCCGGGCTGCATATGTTCTGCAGATGTTTTTGCAATAAGCTCGGAAAGCCGGTTTGTTACCTCGGTCGGCACAGCGCCGCCGTAGTGTGATTTAAACTTTATGCCGTTGTATTTCGGCGGATTATGGCTCGCGGTAATCATGATGCCGCCGTTGAAGTTAAGGCCCTTGGTTGCATTTGACAGCACCGGGGACGGGCAGAAGCTCTCGGAGATCAATACCTCCATACCCTCCTTTGATGCCGTGTTGGCAGCATGCTGGGCGAATTCTTTCGATAAAAACCGGGTATCGTATCCGATGAGCAGCCTTTTGCCTTTGTTCTCGCGTATATACTCGGATACGGCCTTTGCGATCCTCTCGACCGTCGAAAAATTAAAATCATACCCTATGATGCCCCTGTATCCCTCTGTGCCGAACGATATTTTGTGCATAGCGACTCCTTCCTTATGGATTTATAAACAAGGTTTTCATTGTTTTCAATAAGATAAGCGTGTCCAGAACAAGAGAACGCTTCTTCAGATAATATATGTCGAACTGCAATTTTTCATAGGTGTCATCGATGGAAGATGCATACTTATAGTTTATCTGCGCCCAGCCTGTTATCCCGGGTTTTACGATATGCCTGATCTCGTAATAGGGGATCTTCTTTTTCAAACTTTCCACGAACTCGGGTCTTTCAGGCCTCGGACCTACAAAAGACAAGTCTCCCTTGATGATGTTTATGAGCTGCGGTAATTCATCAAGATGGGTACGCCGTAAAAATTTTCCTGCGGTCGTGACACGCTCATCATCTTCCTCCGCCCATTGCGGACCGTCCAGCTCCGCATCGGGTATCATGGTCCTGAATTTGTAAAGCACAAACCTCTTTTCGTATTTTCCGATCCTTTGCTGCTTATAAATAACGCTGCCGTGCGATGTCAGTTTTATTATGATTATTATTGCCAGTGTTACCGGCAGGGACAGCAGGATAAACAGGCCGGCCAGCACGAGTTCTGTCGGCCTTTTCGCCGAGTCAAACAGGGTATGCTGGGTCGCAAGATTTTCTATAACCCACGCCTCCTCGAGTTCCCTGAGCGGTATTTTCCCGAATATCTCTTCATAAAATGTAGAGATCTCTTTAATGGCAATACCCTTAAAAATGGTGTTGTATATGTGCCGTATCATGACCTTATCTTTTTTGATATAGTCCGGTATTACCAGCATATCGGTATCCGTAAGTTTCTCCGCAAAGGTATTGTCTATAGTCTCGATTTTATGCCTGATCCTATAACCGAGCTGGGGGTTGCTCTGGATATATTTTACCAGCAGCTCTTCATCCGCATTGCTGCCGATGATTGTAATATTCAACGGTCTCAGCGTTGTTATGAGAATAATGTTGTAGATATGCCTCCATGCATAGTCCGAGGTACCGAACAGTATGAAAAATAAAAGCAGGTTTGTTTTCGGAGAGACCCCGAATACAGGTATAAGATAGAAAAACAGTATGGCGATTAAAAAGTTTATCAGCATGATGAAGGAGAAGTTGATTTTAAATCCGAGCCTGTTTTTCAGATTTCTTAAATCGTAAAACCCGCCTATATAGAACAGTATGAGCCAGATACCAAAGAGTATGGAAAATGGAAGCAGATGATAGCGTATAAGCTCTCCGTAGAACCTTCCTTCGTACCGCAGGATCAACATGACAACAAGGGAGAAATACATCAGCAGGATATCACCCGCCGCAAGTATCATGAGTTTTATTTTAGATATTCCGTTCATGGTTACTGTTTTTATATAATTTTCTGTATCCGTCCATCATATTGTCTAAGGTAAAGCCTTGCCGAATTCTGTTGCATGCAGCGTTCCCCATCTTTGACCATAAGGTGCTGTCGGAGAGCAGTTTTTTCAATGCCCCGTTGATCGCGTCGCTGTCGCGGGGAGGGACGACATAACCCGTGACGCCGTCCCGGTTGGCGTACGATGTGCCCGTCCCAAGCTCTGTGGAGATAACCGGCAGGCCGCAGGCCATTGCCTCGATGATCGTTATGCCGAACGCCTCGCTCCTGTAAATGGACGGCAGGACAAATACACAGGAAGCTCGATAAAAATCCACAAGCTCTTCCTGCGACTGGTAGGGTATAAATGCAACCGTTTGCCCGAGACCCTGTTTGGCTATTTCGTCGTCGAGTATCTTTCTGAGCGGTCCCTCGCCGATGAGCACGAGTCTTGCATCTATGCCCTTCATTGCCCGTATCAAATATTCCAGGCCCTTGTAGTAAACCAGCCTGCCGACGAACAGGACAATCTTTTTGCCGTAGTCCTTTTGTATCTGTTCTATCCTATGCTTTGCACCGCTGTCCGGATTGAATATGGTAATATCTGCACCGAACGGGATTACTTCGCATTTTGCTTTAAATTGTTTCAGGACAGGTGATGTTTCAATGATATTGGGGTTTGATACGGCTATCTTTTCAGCATGCCCGAGTACCCAGCGGTGAAGCCATCCAATCGTCCGCGAGATAAATCTTTGCCTGACGATATCGCTGTGATAGGTAACGATGATCTTGCGGTCCGGCCTTATGAGCCACAGGGCTATCTCCGCAAGCGGAAAGGGCAGATGTACATGGAGGACATCATACCTGCGCCACAGTTTCCTGAGCAGTAAGATAAAGCTCATGGATACCGGCATGCTGAGGTATATACCGATGCTCGATGCCCTGGTTACCGACACCCCGCGTACCGTCTCATGAGTTGTCCCGAATCTGTCGTTGCAGACAAGCACGTCGACCGTAAAGCCGTCCGTGTTGTTTATGCCCTCGGCAGTCTGTTTGACGATGGTCTCTATACCGCCGACCACAGGGTGATACAGCTTGTTGATCTGCAATATCTTCATGATAATGTCTTCAATACCCGATCGAGCTGACGTGCCGCGGTCTTCCATGAAAACCGTTTGATGTTTTCATACCCGTTCCTGATAAGCTCCTGCCGGGCCTGCTCATCGAGGAGTTTTTCCATGCCGCCGGCTATTTGTTCTGTGCTTGAGGGATCGACATACAGTGCGCCCTTACCGCCGATCTCGGGCAGGGATGACGTATTGGAGGTGAGTACCGGTGTTCCGAGACTCTGAGCCTCAAGTACCGGCAGACCAAAACCTTCGTAGTAGGACGGAAAGACAAGTGCCAGAGCTCCCCGGTAAAGGGCGGTTTTTTGTTCCTCCGATATAAAGTCTGTTTGAATCACAAGATCCCTGATATTCAGTGAATTTATTCTGTCTTCGATATTTACAAAACTATCGTCTGTTTTGCCTGCGAGTACTAGTTTTATATCTCTATGTTTTTTACTGAACAACTGAAAGGCATTCAGTAACCCGTCTATATTCTTCCTCGGTCTCGTATTACCAATATACATGAAGTACTCCGTATTGATATTGAATAAAGCTTTCGTATGCTCTATAAAGGTACTATCGACATCGGGCATTATAGGAACCCCGTGGTATATAACCGCTATTTTGTCAGGCTTTATCCTGTAAAGGGTTATAAGTTCTTTTTTTGAAAATTGAGAAACAGTAATGATAGTATCGCAAAAATACTTTGCAGCGCTATACATGAGTTTTATGTATAATTTGCTTAAACTGCTGCGGAATTCAGAAAACCTGTCATACGCGCAATCATGGATTGTTATAATCTTTCTGCCGCTAAAAAGTACGGGTATTGATGGCATTGGTGCATAAAATATTGTTACTTTCATGAAGGCAAGCTTGAATGGCAGTATTAACTGTTGGTACATGCCCATGAGGAGGTAATGCTTCGGATTTATATTCGTAGGTATCTTCCGTGCATTCCCTGTTAACATTGTCATTTCTTTGGGGAGATAGGGTGTTGTAAAGATCAGATATTCACTGTCGGGGTTTAACTCTGCAAGCTCTGAAATTAAGTTCTTTGCAAAAGTTTCCGTACCCTGATACGAGTGGAAAGAAATAAAGTTAATGCCGGTTTTCATAGTATTTGACAGATTTACCGTATCGGGCTTGCAAAGGTCAAGTATAAACAGTATAAAGCATGATAACCATGAAGTATAGAGTCGTTTTTCTCATAGTATTGTTCGGTTGTGTAAATCGGCAGATCGTTCCCAATGCCGCGATTTTCAACAATACCTGTACGTTCACCTACGAATCAGCCTCTGCCAAGTCCGTAAACCTTACCGGTGATTTTAATAGTTGGGATACATCCTCCCTGCCCATGAAAAAGGTTGACAGTAAAACATGGGTGTTACGCATCCATTTAAACAAAGGCATATATCATTACCAGTTCATAATAAATAAAGATAAGCGGGTAGTTCCGCCGTATGCAGATGCCTATTCATCGGACGGCTTTGGCGGGAAGAACGGGGTACTTATTATTGGCAATGGATCATAAGAGGAGAAAAAAGGATGTTACATAATAACAACAAGGAAGTCTTATGTAATAAAGCTATGAAGATAAAAACGTTGTTTACAGGTTTTATTGCTGTATTGGCATTTGCAGGAGCAGCGTATGCAGGGACGGTATCCGATGCAGTGCAAACGGCAGTTAAAAATGGTATTCCTTCGGACCAGGTCTCCCTTGTCGTGAACAGGGCTAAAGCGGCCAGTGTCCCGGATGCTGCAATAACCGGCATGCTGCAGGTGATTGTCAGGGCAAAACAAGACAATGTACCGGTCGGCCTGATAACAGGCAAGATTATCGAGGGCATATCAAAGCATGTTGCACCTCAGATGATTGTAGGTGCCGCTGACAGGTTTGAACATGCGTATACGACGGCAGACAGGGTTTACAGCGGATTGAATATAAAAGGGAACACGACCGGTGAGTTTAAAGAAGCTATGGCTATTGCTGTTTTTAACGGAGTAAAGCCCGACCAGTTGAAAGACCTGTACCATGCAGCACCCGGGGCGGGTGCGTCCTACTATATTATGGGCACGGTATCCCTTACATCTCTGATTTCTTCAGGATACAGTACGGAGCAGAGCCTTTCATTCATGAAAAGGGAATTCACGGAGCATAAAAATACAGACCAAATACAGCACGAAACAATGAAGCTGATGGAACAGCCCATGGGTAACAGAAACAATATGATGGAACGGGGAATGGGGCAGGGCAATACCATGCAGATGAACAGGACAGAAATGCCCAATAGTCCGTCAGACAGGATGCCCATGAACCAGGACATGAACATGCACAATCAGAGGAATTGAAGGCAACGCAGGACTGTTTTGACTGTTTGAATATCCGGGGAAATTTGGTTATTGCATAAAATAAATAAT
>DAHXOM010000117.1 GCA_027364825.1 bacterium
GGGCCAGGCCGATGCGGAAGCTTAAGGGCTTATAGGTCAAAACCACGGTGTGCCCGCCTTTTTCAAGGAACACCCCGTCAAACGCATAGTCCGTCCTGATAAGCTTTTTTTTCGTGTTGTCCACCTGCACCTGCCAGCCCGGGAAGTATGCATTGCTTATAACGAGCAAGCCCGGTTCTGAGGTTTCAACCTTCATTCTAATAAAAGATGGTTTATAAACTTCAAACTGAACATCATAGGTACCCTGTGTTTGCTTACTGGGGGCAAAGGTTGCATACGTGGTGTCCTTTTCAGGGATTATCGCTATAGTGTTCAATTGTACGGCATTTTCATTTACCAGGGAAAGCCAGTTCCAGTCATTCAGCTTCCGGTCAGTGGAAGTTGTACGGGCTGTTTTATAGTCGTAAACCATGAAAGCCCTGTTTAATGCAGACGGGTTTTGATAAAGCGTATAACCATTGTAGGAGAGCAGGGGCTTCAGGTTAAGTCCCTGATAACGTGATACGTCTTCTTGAGTCATGATAATGAATTTGACATTAGCAAGGTTGAGAAACTCGTTTACCGGCATTGATTCTATGAGTTGGGAATACCAGTTAACAAGCATTGCATCATAACTGGTCGGTTCTTCAAACCCATAGTACTGGACTATCCCTATTGGCCAGGGAGCCCCCACTTCATTGTTGTGCGATTTGAATAAAGGCAGGATCCTGAACGGTCTTTTTTGATGGTCCAATGCCTCTATGATATTATTTTTCGGATAAAAATACGCAGGCTTTACGGCGGATTCCAAAGGAATCATGGGCAATGCTGTTTCTACAAAAACCAGTATCCCTATACCGTATGACATGACCGTATGCATGTTTGTCCTTTTGAGCAGAAAAAGTGTAAGGAGAAGTAAGATGACTGCACCGGTTATATCAACCAGTGTCGGTAATGACAGGGACAACTTACTCACCATAGCCTGCCCTACATCTTTATCCATCTGGATAAAGAAGAAGATAAAGGCAATCACGATAATGGCAAGGGTTGTAAGAAAAGCGTAGAGAAAGTATTTGAATTCCATCGTGCCTTTGAAATAGCCATCCAATGCTATGGTCCCGGAAAAAACGAGAAATAAGGGCAGATTTCCAAACATATAAATAGCAAAACCCTCTCTAAATCCCGGCAGTATTAGTATGAGCCTGTGGAAAAGCGGAATATTAAAAGTAACTATAACGATATAAATGATGATGAGGAGGTACGGTAGCATAAATTTATTTTTTAAATGTCTTGTTGCGATTATGCCGGTAACACCGAGGAGTAACATAGTTATGCCCGCATATCCAACATTAGAAGTCGGGAAAAAACCGAAAAAGACAACGTACAAAACTTTAATAGATAAAAGTGAGCTGAGAAAATTGGGTACCAGGCTGAAAAGAAAAGTAGATAAGACAATGATGGACGGAGTGCTGCCGGCAGCCCTGGCAGAATATGCTGTGCTGTGAAGCAAATATTCAAGAAACGGGATGAGTTGGACCCCGGAGATAAGCATACCTATCAGCATAAATCCCGCCAGTTTCAGACATGTCCCAAGCCTTGCTTTTCCCTGTTTGTATTCCTGCAGTATCCTTATAAGAGCATAGAGAAGAACAATGGTTGTGCCGTAAAATATCGTTTCAGGATGTCCGGTTAATAGCGCCAGGGCAAAACCGACACACAGTAATAGGTAGCCTTTAATGCTGTCCTTATGCTGAACGATGAATTCTATAGCCAGGAAGCCCAATGGTATGAAAAAAGCAAAGGCTGAATTGTCATGATAGAGCCACCGGGTATTGTATCCTGTAAACATACCTGCTATGGCGGCTATGATTGATGCCCTGTAGTCTATCTTAATTTCGGATAGATATAGATAGATGAATATACCGCAAAGATACAGCCGCAGAAGATAGATCATCAGAAGGCCCCATTTCATGCCGAGTGGATATATCAAAAAGTTGAGCGGGAAAAAGAAAGCTGACTGCATGTTTGCTATATGAGGTTGTCCGCATCCCTGGTTCGGGTCCCACAAAGGCAGATGTCCGGATTTTAATAATTCCGTGTTAAACTGAAACCACGGTATGAACTGATCAACACAATCAAGATCCATGATGAGCTTATTCTGTATTGTGCCGGGCAATCCCGGTTTCCTGAAGAACTCTGAGGTTTGCAGAATATCGGTTGTGGCAGGTATCCTGTCGGTGAACAGGGAACGGGAAAAGAATACAATCAGAGATAAGAAGATAAATATGTTTGCGTATAAAAATGCTTTCCGCCTGCCCATGACTTTTGGATTTACCATGATTGGACAAATTTATACAATAATTCCTTTTTTCCGCAACAATTCCTTTCAAGGCAAACTCCCGTACAGGTTTCAATACTCAGGTTGACTTCCAATAAATATGACCGGATAATATGATAAAACCAAGGAGAGGAATACGATGAAGGTACTTATTGAAAAGAGTGGAAGCGTTACGACCGTTATCATCAATCGTTCCGACGTGCGGAACGCCATTGACTATCCTACGGCAACGGCACTGGCGGATGCGTTCCGTGAGTTTGAACGCGACGAAAACGCGGGTGCTGCGGTGCTCTGCGGGGCAGGGGGAAACTTCTGCGCCGGTGCCGATTTAAAGGCAGTTGCAAGCGGCGGAGAAAATATGAACAAGGTCACCGAAGACGGTGACGGACCGCTGGGTCCCACACGGTTGAAGCTGTCCAAGCCCGTTATTGCCGCTGTCAGCGGGTACGCTGTTGCAGGAGGGCTTGAGCTTGCGCTCTGGTGCGACCTGCGTGTGTGTGAGGAAAGCTCGGTCTTCGGTTTCTTTGACCGGCGATGGGGCGTGCCCCTTATCGACGGCGGGACGATCCGCCTGCCACGGTTAATAGGTCTGAGCAGGGCGCTTGACATGATCCTGACCGGTAGGCCGGTCAAAGCGGATGAGGCGTATGCCATGGGTCTTGCAAACCGTGTTGTCAAAGATGGTACAGCACGGCAGGAGGCCGAAAAACTTGCCGCACAGATTGCCGCATTCCCCAAAACATGCATGCGCAACGATAGATTGAGCACCCTGGAGCAGTTTGACTACGGCTTTGACGATGCCCTGAAAAACGAATTGCAGCACGGGATGCAGGCATTGAACAGCCCGGAGATTACCGAGGGTGTAACAAGGTTCGCAAAGGGCAGCGGCAGGCATGGAAAATTCTGAAAGCCCGGTTCATTCCTCAACTTCGAACTCGTCCTTCATTGCACCGCAGAGCGGGCATACCCACGTGTCCGGCAGGTTATTGAAATCCGTACCCGGAGGTATGTTGCCTTCAGGATCGCCTAAGGCAGGGTCGTAGATATATCCGCATACCGTACATCTGTATTTTTTCACAGGGTTCACCGTATATTGAGTTCTTGATGCTTTGCAGCTATGTCGTTTGCCAGCCTGTCAATCGCATTGTAAGCTTGTGCATCGGGCTTGCCTTTTATCAGTACCGGTTCCAGCATCTGGGCCTTGAGGTTTGGAATTGTTTTTTGAATATCCTCTATCATCTTGCCGCCCCAGCCGTACGAGCCGATGATTGAGGCGAACTTTAATTTTGGTCTCAGTGCATTTGCAAGGAATGCCGCGGATATGACAATAGGATGTGCTCCGGTCAGCACGGTCGGTGATCCGAGCACCATGGTTGCCGCATCAACAAGGGATATGGCAAGCTTCCCGAGGTCTGTTACCGTCAGATCGAACCTTTCCACCCGTATGTCTTTCGCAACCAGTGCGTCCGTTAAATAATCTACCAGCAGCTGGGTACTGTTGTGCATGGATATATACGGTATAATGACTTCGTTGCCGACAGTATCGGAGACCCACTGCATGTGTGATTTTACAATACAGTCAATGTTGTTGTAGAGAGGACCATGGCTCGGTGCAATGATCTCGGTACTATATTTTGCAAGCCGCTCGAGATGTTTTTTTATATTTGCCCTGAACGGCATCATCACCTCTGCATAGTACCTCTTTGCAGCTTCACACACCTTCCATTCTTCCTTGCAGTAAAGCCCGGATACGGAAAGGTGCGAACCGAAGAGGTCGCACGTGAACAGTATTTTGTCCTCATGCAGGTAGCTGACCATGGTCTCGGGCCAGTGAACCCATGGTGTATAGATAAATTCCAGTGTCTTGCCGCCGAGCTCCAATTTCGCCCCGTCCTCTACGGTAACGATACGGTCATCGGGGATGTGGAGGTGATCCATCAGCATGGTCTTGCCTTTTGACGATGTGATGACCTTTGCATTACTGTATTTGCCGAGCACAGCAGGCAGGGAGCCTGAATGGTCCTGTTCCGCATGATGTGATACGATAAAATCTATATTTTGTACATCTTTAAGGTTTTGCATCAGTGTGCCTGTCATGGAAGGGTCCACAGTATCCAGCAGGACTGTTTTATCTTTACCGTATATCAGATAGGCATTATAACTTGTGCCATCCGGTATCGGGATAAGAGAGTCAAACAGCCGTCTGTCCCAGTCCACTGCCCCGGCCCAGAACACATTGTCTTTTATCTTCTTCAATCCCATACAATCTCCTTCCTTGATTTATAACTATAGATATAAAGC
>DAHXOM010000389.1 GCA_027364825.1 bacterium
CATCTCCCTCTCTCCCCATCTCCCTTAGTCATCTCTTCGGATATCCCGTAAAGATGCTCCTTAGCTTCATTCTTAACACTCCCCACAGAGCTTCATTGAATATACCTCCGGTCATTTTTGATGCACCGAGTCTTCTGTCGGTAAAGATTATAGGAACCTCCACGACTTTATAGCCAAGTTTCCAGGCAGCGAATTTCATTTCAATCTGGAATCCATAGCCTTTTGATTTGATTTGTGCGGGTCTGATATTTTCAAGCACTTCGCGTCTGTAGCATTTGAAGCCTGCAGTGGTATCCATTATGCGCATGCCTGTTATAATCCTTACATATATGGAGGCGATGTATGACATCAGGACACGTGACAGAGGCCAGTTCACGACGTTTACGCCGCTTATATATCTGGAACCTATTGCCAGATCTGCACCATCTACATTGCAGGCTGCGTAAAGTCTTACCAGATCCCTCGGATCATGTGAAAAGTCAGCATCCATTTCATAGATATAGTCGTAAGTTCTTTCAAGTGCCCATTTGAAGCCCGTTATATATGCTGTACCAAGTCCCATCTTTCCTGGTCTTTCCAGGAGGTGGAGATTCGGGAATGAAAGCTGCATTGATTTGACAATATCTGCTGTTCCATCAGGGGAGTTGTCATCTATTATAAGTATGTCGAACGGGACAGAAAGAGTTGATATAGCTTTAATGATTGCTTCAATATTCTCCCTTTCCTTATAGGTAGGGATAATTACAATGTTTGACATACCGGATAAATAATTGCGAAAATAGTATATTTCATTTGATGGCAACTTAAATCGGCATTAATATTTCTGCAATTCCCGGAAAAAAAATATCAAATTCTTTGCAGGAAATGTTTGAAGCGTTATCTTTGTCGTCCCAAAAGTAAAATAAAGAGTTCTTACAGAAGAAATTTAAAAATAGAGAAAGACCCTCCTTCGCCAAGGCTACGGAGGGCGTCCACCTGCGCTGAAGCTATGGTGGACAAAGAAGGTTCTTTGAAATTTTGAAGTATACAACCAGGCGAGATATTGAAATCTCGTCAAATAATTAACTTGTTAGTATTTTGAATTGAGTTCACGGATTGGTTTTTGTAAAGAGACTTAAGAATAAATTTTTACAATGAAGAGTTTGATCCTGGCTCAGGATGAACGCTAGCGGGAGGCTTAACACATGCAAGTCGAGGGGCAGCACGAGGTAGCAATACTTTGGTGGCGACCGGCGTACGGGTGAGTAACGCGTATGCAACCTACCCTGTACTGGGGGATAGCCCGGAGAAATTCGGATTAATACCCCATAAAGATATTGAGAGGCATCTTTTGATATTTAAAGTTTCGGCGGTACGGGATGGGCATGCGTAACATTAGCTAGTTGGTAGGGTAACGGCCTACCAAGGCGACGATGTTTAGGGGTCCTGAGAGGGTGATCCCCCACACTGGTACTGAGACACGGACCAGACTCCTACGGGAGGCAGCAGTGAGGAATATTGGTCAATGGGCGCAAGCCTGAACCAGCCATCCCGCGTGCAGGAAGACGGCGCTATGCGTTGTAAACTGCTTTTCCAGGGAAAGAAAACCCCCGACGTGTCGGGGCTTGCCGGTACCCTGGGAATAAGCATCGGCTAACTCCGTGCCAGCAGCCGCGGTAATACGGAGGATGCGAGCGTTATCCGGATTTATTGGGTTTAAAGGGTGCGTAGGCGGATTAATAAGTCAGTGGTGAAAACCTTCAGCTTAACTGGAGACTTGCCATTGATACTGTTAGTCTTGAGTACGGTCAAGGTAGGCGGAATGTGTAATGTAGCGGTGAAATGCTTAGATATTACACAGAACACCGATTGCGAAGGCAGCTTACTGGACCATTACTGACGCTGATGCACGAAAGCGTGGGGAGCGAACAGGATTAGATACCCTGGTAGTCCACGCCGTAAACGATGATCACTCGCTGTTGGCGATACACAGTCAGCGGCTAAGCAAAAGCATTAAGTGATCCACCTGGGGAGTACGGCCGCAAGGCTGAAACTCAAAGGAATTGACGGGGGCCCGCACAAGCGGAGGAACATGTGGTTTAATTCGATGATACGCGAGGAACCTTACCTGGGCTT
>DAHXOM010000390.1 GCA_027364825.1 bacterium
CTACAAATAATCCGTATCTCTCCGCAGCTTTCTCTTTGTTCATGGTAAATGGCTCCTTCATATTTTATGCTCAGTGGTCTTGCCCTATCTTTATCTCAACTTACCAGCCGCTATTGTCAGTATTCCCGTTAACTCTGGCAGCACCGTTTACAATCAAAATACTCTTCATAATAAATACTTTTTATTTATAGGGATTTATAGGGGACAGCGCCCTATTTTTTTTGGCCCGCCGCATTTCACATCCTTTAATCTGTTAATGGTGGAGTTGATTGTTTATTCATTTTATTTCCAATCCGGAAAGACTTTATCCTTATCCGTAATCTTCAGCCCCATGGCCTGAATAATCTTCCTCTTTGTATCCATCCTGCATTCCATCCCCTGCTCTATTCTTGTTACGGTAAGGACGGATACACCGGCCTTCCTCGCAAGTTCCGCCTTGCTCAACATAACCTTGGCCCTTATCTGTTTTAGGTTGTTGTGATTGGTCATTGGTATACCCGGCTTATTGTTTATAAATGCACTATCAAACCTTCAAGCGGGTTTTGTTTATAACTTTACCAATCTCCTGGCCATATCGGACCCGTGTATTGGAAATATTGTGGACCTTTAGCAACACCTACCGTATCACTACCAGGATTCGAAACCCATACATCTCCTGCACTATCTATTGCTATGCCGTGTGGGCCTGAACCTATATTAAAGATGTTGGCTGTACCTGTTAATACCGGTGTTTTAGGAGAGAATTTTGAACCACCGCACCCCGCTAAAAATAAAAAGACCAGAGAGAATGATATTACTTTTAATGGACTTATTTTCATACAGCCCTCCCTCTTTGTCGTATTCTTACCACTTGTACTTCGTATTTGCAAAAGAAAAGAGTTTATTGGGGACAGCTTGAGAGGCTTTGCGGAATGTCGGTAAGGGAGTATGATGAAAATTGGTTGAAAAATGGTTAAAAAGTACTACAAAAATCAACTGGTGCTATCCAGATCAAAAATAGTTCAACTGTTGTGAAGAACCTATAGTACAATCAGGCAGCCCACTATTTAAAAGAGCATTGTCAATACTCACAACTGCACAGCCACAGTTATTTCCTGTACTATTTATACTAAAGTCATATTTGTACGTATGATCGGAAATTATTGTAATAGTTCCGCCTGTTGGCCAAGGCCACCATCCTCCTCCGAAGCCAGCACAGTAAGAATCTACAAAGGCCAAATTGTTAAAATTAAGATTTACTTTTCCTGAAAAATCAAGTGGCGGAGAAACAGGAACTGCCAATGCCGGGGGGAACCCGCCTTCGTCTATCTCGCCAATTGTCTCATCGCCATTGATTATTGTCGAGGTGGAGGAAAACTGTATCTGCATATTTATGATTTCCGCTGCACCACATCTCGAGGTAACATTACTGACAGACAAACCAAGAACTGAAGCACTCCCATTGTACTCAATCCCACCCATTAAATTGATTGTTAAAGTATTGGGCGCACCGGTCTCGTTGTCATTGGACGAACTCCATCCATTATAATTTTCACTTTGAAGCTTCAGTCCTGTAGTATAATCAGTCAGCTTTGAAGCTGCACTATAATGAACAGCACCACTATTATTGTACCGGAGTGTGTTATTAGAAGAAAATATTAATGAATTTGGAGTAAAGCCATTCACGTTACTGGAGGCGGAGTAATTACTACTATCCCGCCCACTGGAGCCATCCCCGTCTTCAAATTGCGTAATAAGGTTTCCATTCCCGGATATTGAGGCGTTACCGTTTATATAACTATAATTCCCTTGTTCCTTAAAAGAACCGTTAACTGTGACAGTTTCGGTGCATTGAGATCCATAATTATACAATTGACTCTGTGCATTTTCCCACAACATTGTAAGATCTGTAATATATGTGCCGTTATTTACTTGTAGTCCGCCTGATATAGTGGTTGGGGTAATGTTAGGAATATAAGGAGAGAATAAACTATAAGTATAGAAAGGATCTAAACCTCTAACTTCATTTGTTATTGTGTTGCCTATAAACCAGTTGTAAGGAACCGTAAAGGGTACTGAGTTAGATATTGAGTGGTGTAATACAGTTACCGCTATACTATTGTTTAGGGTATCCGATAGTTCTGCACTTGGTAAGCTGCTAAGAAATGTGGGCACCGGGTTTGTAGGAGCAGAAGAGGCGCTGCAACTTACACACACAGCGACTAATATACCTACACAAATATTTCTTGTCTTTAAGGTAGTCAACCTTCCGTGATAATTTTTCATAGGTTGTTTACCTCCCCCTAAAATATTTATTCAGAGTCCTGTATTGTTCTATATCATTAAATTCTTAATTTGTCTCTCTACAACGGAAATGGGTGCAGATCCCCTGAATATCATAAGTGCCCGGCGGGATTTTCCGCCTCAATCTGAGAACCCACGACCTACGGATTCGAATAGGGGGAAAATAAAAAAGTCTTTTTTATAGGGCAATTTCATGCCAAACCATTTATTGAAGAAGCCTAGCTGTAAACAGCGTGGATTCTTCGACGGTATAAAATTTTTTTATTATAGAGCTCGGCCGCCCCAGCTTTGCTGAGCAAGCATAGAGTACACACCGCTAAAAACCGCCTTATTCTCTAAGGGATTCACTTCATTTTCTGCCGGTGTGGCCACCGAAATCTATCTCCTTGTACGCTTGGTATGCATTTTTTATGTCCACCGTATTCAGTGTATAGTCGCCGTATACGGCCAGCTGGAATAGACCGGTAATCGTGCTTATCTGTCCGGCAAGGTGCCGGTACTTGACGGTAAGGACAGTTTCATATTCCCCGGGTGTGCAGGAACGAGGTCTTGGAACGCCCTTTCTTTTAAAACACCTCTCCATCGCCCAATAACAACGGATAATAAATTTTTCCGGATCTCCGTGTTTCATTCTTTTCAATCGCAGCAAATCAAGGACGGGTTGTAAAAAGAAATGTACAACAGCGGAAATAACTGCCGTGATTAGTACGGCAATCAAGCCCATGATACCGATTGATTTCAGCCATACCCATATACTTTCTTTAAAAATCATCCATACCTTCTTCAGGAACATTTTGACACGGTCAAAAAACGTTACCGTCTTTTGCAAAGCTTTTACCCATCCGTTTTCCCGGTCGGTCATACCGGCGATCCGTAAACGGTTTTTTAAATATCGCGCCAGTGCTGAAGCAATAAGGTACCCGTGTGCGCGGTGAGGCAAAGGGCACTGAAAACCGGGCGTCGGATCAAAGGTTATCCATGCATAGTTGACATAGGCCTCAACCCACGCATGGGCGTCCAATTCCCTGACCTCGTAATAGCCCGTAATGGGATTGTAATGCGCGGCGTAATATCCCGTGACCAGCCTGGCAGGAACATGGAGAGCCCTGAGCAGAACAACCATGGAAGACGCGAAATACTCGCAGTGCCCTTCTTTTCGCTTAAAAAGAAAATAAGAGACAAGATCTCCTTTTGGTTTCTCAAAAATGGTTGCCAGGGTATAGGTATAATGGGTCTTGAGATAGTGCTCCACGACCTCTGCTTTTTCATAATTACTATGCTTACCGCCGGCAATGGACCATGCAAGTTTTTTTATCTTTGCGGGCAGTCTCGCGGGAAGCTGGAGGTACCTGTGCAGATCTGCCCTGTCCAAAGGCTCCCATCCTCCTGTCTGCCTGCCGTCCACGTCTCTTATTTCCGAGAGCACAGAATATATGGTCCCGCTGTGCAGATAGCCGGGGGCACGCAGCGACAGGTCATATTCCTTCTGCACCGCATCTCCCGGGAACCACAGATTAAGCGGTTTATACGCAGCAAATATGATATCGGGCATATTCTTATTGATAGTATATACCTGCCCCACACCTCCCTCTTCAGCGTCTTTTTCGAACGTGAATATATCGAAGGTAAAAAGACCTTTGTTTATTAACACAGTCTCGCTCCCGCTGCCGCTGCTTTTCCAAACGCGGCTGTTGAAGCTATCAAATACTTTTCCCCGGACATATAAGGGACGATCGGCCTGGAGGTAGAAAACGATTCTGTTGGAAAGCATGCATTGACCCGGGGACGCAATATCGAACTTCTTTTTAAAGCCGTTATACGTTTCCTTGAAGCTGGGTTTTCGCTCCGCGGATTTGATGGTTTTTCCTTTTCCGGCCTGCGCCGCACCTTTAAAACCCTGCAATCGGAGAATTGCGTTTTCACCCCTGCCGGCACCCTTTTTTTCGCCTTTTGCTCCTTTCTGCCACACGTTCCTGTAGAACCATCCCCCAACTGACGGGAATGCCTGGACGTGCGGCGAAGGAAACATCGGAACTAACAGAAATATGACCGCGGCTACAACAAGAGTCATAAGGGACAGTACCCCACCCTTGACCGGCAGATGCATGCCTTTCGTCAAGATGTCCCTATCCCCTCCGCTCGCATAAGAGAGCCTTTCATCTATATGTTCGGTCATGAAAGTAAACATACCTGCAAGGACATAAAAAATGATAAAGAAAACAAATGATGTCTCTTTGCTGATACTCGATGCATAGAGAATCAGGATAAGGGAAACGATATAGGTATAAAATATGTCTCTCCGTAAGGAGATGGTAAAGTTCCTTCCCGCCTGGAGCCACAGAAGACAGGCAATCAAGCACTCAACCACACCGGAAAATTCATAACCGGCCAAAAACACGAACAGAGCAAATACTGCGAGTACATTTGTTATTATAACAAATGCTTTTGTCCCCTGGTTCTTATATTGCCATCCACAGAGAAGCCCTATCCCATATATGATTGCCCAGACCGTTGTATATACCACGGTCATCACCGCACTGTACCGCGTGCTCTGTACAGCGAGTATTGCTGAAACCAGTAAAAAATACATGCCTATGTAAACAGGGGAATACTGTATCTTGTTCATACGGCGAATATACCCTGCAAGTTGTCCCCTTTGGCCACGTAATACACAGACGGGGACTCGCTCGCAAACTCCTTTATGAACTCGTGGACAAACCGGCTCCTTGGTGATTTCTCGTCATACTCGGATGCTGACGTGGACGCAGCATCCTGAAAGCTTTTGTCGTTTAAAAAAACACACACCAGCCTTATCCTCTTTGACCTGAGAATGCCCATGGGGTAAACGAAATCTCTGATATCGAAATCCAGTCTGGAAAACACAAGCACCACTGTCCCTCCGTCCCTGAGAAGTCCTGCAGTCAGTGCTATCGCCCGGTGATACGGCACAGGGCTGTCAGCCTGTACTTCCGCGAGCACTTCCAGTATAAACGCAAGCTGGTCAATGCCTCTTGCAGACGGCACAATATGCTGTTTTCCCCCGTAGCCTATGAGCTGGACATGGTGCCCTTTTTCGATCGCATACCTGGCAACCGATCCGGCTATTTTAACGGCGTATTCCAGAGTTGTTTCCTTACCTGAGCCAGTACACGAGTCTCTGTGCAGATCGATAAGAACCGTGACCTCGGTGGACGCCCTTATTTCAAACTCTTTGACGATCAATTGACCATGCCTGGCTGTGGATGGCCAATGTATGAATTTAAGGCTGTCACCCTGTCTGTATTCTCTTGTACCAAAGAAATCTTCGTTCCCGCCTGACTTCGCCATGGCCTCTGTACCGCTTATTGGCATGGTAGTACCGGCCATAAGAGGGAGTAACGCTATAGAAAACAATTTCGGGTAAATGGTTAAGGTTTTCCTGTCGCTGTCCGCCGGTTTATTGATAGAAACGATGCCGAGCGGATATGAGGAGCTCACGGTTATGGGACCGACGGTATACACCCCCCTCTTATAGCAAACCGTCTTAAATGAAAAATCCCGTTTCTTTTTCGCCGGCAGTTTTGCGACAAATACCATGGGCTTCCGGAAGGATGGCCCGGCAGCGGGCATGGAATCCGTTATTTCGATCATGTAGCCTTTTGTCCAGGCGTTTTTTTCGACACAGACCTTCACCTCTATCTCGTCATCTTCAAACGCAGCTCGCTGAAGGGTCCTGGTTACAGTCAGGCCTTTTATGGCATACCGTGGAAGGAGATGGGACAGTATAATCAGGGAAGTAAGGATAGCGAACATGCCGTACAGGAGGTTAATGTTCCTGTTCCACGCAACAAGGAAAAGGACAATGGCGATAAAGATCAGCGCCGTCCTTTTCGATATGAACCTTCTCATCTCAGGATTGTCTTACGGGGACAGGCAAACTGCTCAGTATCTCTTCCAGCACCTTTTCCGGAGTGATTCCTTCAAGCTTTGACTGCGGCTTCACCATAATCCGGTGTGACAGGACCGGCACGGCAATATGTTTTACTATGGACGGCTCCACAAATTTCACGCCCTGCAGCAGGGCCATCGCCTGGGATGCCCTCATAAGATAAATAGATCCTCTTGGGCTTGCTCCGAGATTAAGGTGTTTGTGCTCACGCGTGGCATCGACGATCTGGACGATATACTCCTTGACGGATTTGTCCAGATACACGTCTTTTACCGCATCCTGCATTGTCTTCAACTCGTCCCCGGAAAGAACGGATGAAATCGAATGAATCGGGTGTTCCTTCACCTGCATTTCCATTACTTTCACTTCCTGATCAATCGAGGGATATCCAACCTTTATTTTCATAAAAAACCGATCGAGCTGCGCTTCAGGTAAAGGATATGTGCCCTGGAGCTCAATAGGGTTCTGGGTAGCAATTACCATAAATGTTTCAGGGAGCGGATAGGTCCTACCGTCTATCGTGACCTGCGACTCCTCCATGGATTCCAGCAAGCTGGACTGGGTTCTTGGTGTGGTCCTGTTAATCTCATCCGCAAGAAGGATATTTGTAAATACCGGCCCGGACCTGAATTCGAATTCACCGTTTTTCTGATTATAGATGGATACACCCGTAATGTCCGACGGGAGCAGGTCCGGGGTAAATTGAATTCTTTTAAAATGAAGCGCCAGTGACCCGGCGATGGCCCTTGCCAGCATCGTTTTACCCAGGCCTGGTACGTCTTCGATCAACAGGTGACCTCGGCACAGGAGGGTTATAACAGCCAGATCTATTACGTCTCTTTTCCCTACAATGACCTTTTCGATGTTTTCAGACAGTTTATTCAGACTGTTGTAAAAATCGGACATAATTTGTTTTTCATATCTTTTTCATGTTTGTTTGTCAATGAGGGATAAACGACTGTGGTAGCCAAGTGAAAATGTCAGTACTATATCCTGTCATAAAGACAAGTACGCGGGACAAAAGCTGTAAAAAAAGTCTTAAACCCCCGTAGTTTGCTATAAAATGAGGAGTGAGACCTCATCCTAACCTTCCCCTAAAAGGGGAAGGAATTGCTACGCACTCCAGGGACCTTCTTGACATAGGGGAATTTTAAAACCTCTTTGTCGGGGTGATTTAAAAACAAATCCTCCCTATCCTCCCTTTAGCCCGTTAGCGACTGTCTTTAAAGTCAAGCATTTTTTATAGTCGCATTACATATAACAAGCAGTTTGCGCATTACTGCCACCAGTGCAACCTTCTTTGGCTTTCCTCGAGATACAAGGTTTTTATAGAATACGCTGAGCTCCTCGTTGTAACGTGCCGCTACAAGGGCTGCCATGTAAAGTGATAACCTTACCGGTGTTCTG
>DAHXOM010000391.1 GCA_027364825.1 bacterium
ACCCCTTGCCCCAAGGCTGTTAACTTCTTGCCCCTGGTCTCCGGGAACGTCCATATCCATACGCCTGCAAGCAACGCGAATAAAGAGGCAATCGATATGCCCCCGCCAAGGCCGTAATATTTCGCTACGATGACAATAATAACAGGGGTAAAGAATTGTACGCCCCGCGCAAGATTAAATGCCGTTCCCATGGCTGTATTGCGGATCTTTGTCGGGAATAATTCCGACATGATCGGCCCATACCCCCCAAAAAATCCCGTACCAAACCCAACCATAAACATAAAAACGAGTATTATATACGGATAATGGGCAATCACATCCCACAGAACCGTTATCATGATAAGGCCCGTTGCCATAAGAAATGAATAGATCGTAAACGCAGGTCTTCTGCCGAACCGATCGGCAATGAAGCCAAAGGTCGCATAACCGATGAACCCGCCGGTTTGTGTTATAATCATCCATAAACCAGACTTTGTCATGGAGAAATGCCTCTGCTCATAAAGATACCCCGGCAGCCACGCATAGGTAAACCAATACGCAGACATAATAAATATTGCGAGCAACAGCGACTTGAGGAACGTCACTCGATACTCCGATGAAAACAGGGACATGAATTCACTCCCGCTCTCCTCCTTCGCAAGGCCCTTTGATACCCCTCCGCTCTTTATCATGCGGTTGCGCTCTTCCCAGAGATCGGATTCAGGAAGTTTTTTTCGTACGATAATAACGAGCACAGCCGGTAAAACAGAAACCATGAATGATGCCCTCCAGCCGATTACCGGTGACACAAATCCGCCAATCAATGCCGCGAGCGCCACGCCCACAGGCGCCCCGGTCTGCATAAATGCTCCGAACCTGCCTCTTACCTTCGGAGGGAATGTTTCACCGACATAGGTCTGCCCGGTTGCCCATTCACCCCCTACGCCTATACCCGTAATGATCCTGAACAAAATCAAGAAATAAAAATCCGGAGCAAGGCCGCTTAAGAAAGTCCCGACGCTGTACGTCAGTATGGTCCACTGCAGTACGCTCCTCCTGCCGTAGCGGTCCGCAAGTACGCCGAAGATAATACCACCGAGGGCTGTCGCTGCAAGCGATGTTCCGAGAATATACGAAAGATGAATATTGGATAGATGAAGTTCCTTCCCGATGGGAATAAGAAGGAACGTATAGAGCGTAAGGTCGTAAAAATCAAACACCCAGCCTGCCCAGCTCATCAAGAGAATGTAATAGTGCTCTTTTACCGGTACATCATATTCATTGAGAAGTTTGATATCGGACATGCCATGACATATAAATTCATTGGCTTATTTTAGCAAGTAAAATTTAAGGACTATTTCCGCTTTATTGACAAAAATTAAGTTTACGATATGTATTAAGTATGACATTTAAAACAAGGATAACGATAGCGAATTCTCTCATAACCGTTATTGCAGTTGCTATTATCTACTATATAGCCATCAAGACTATAACTTTTACCATGGAAACAATAAAATTTATTTCCATTGTTACGGTATTCGTCGTAATCATAGCCTTAACCATTCAGTACGTTGCGAGCTTAAAACCGTTTTCAATCATAAACGAATTCGAAGAAAGATTAAAAAACAATACACTCAATGAGCGTTTTACAAAAACCGCCTTTTACACCGCCCTTTTCTTCCCGCTTTATTTCATGAGTGTATCGGCAGTACAATGGTATTTCTCATCCATAATCTACTTTATACTCCTGTATGCATTTTCGCAAGCAGGATTAATTATCGCTCTCAAAACTACATTTGCAATAGTCAGCGGTGCGACAATCGCGAATATATTCCAATATTTTGTTTATCAAAGACAAACAGAACCTCTCATAATACGCATTCAGGAACATCTGGAAGGTGCAGAAATTAATATTAAGAAAAGGGTCGGTATTTTTACAAAGATCTTTGTCAGTTCATCCCTGCTCATATTTATCTTCCTCATATTCGCAAGGACTATCAGTAACCAGCTTATGGACAATGCAATCAGGTCAAACGGCATTGAGTCGGCAAAACTGGACCTTGCGGCCTCTAAAACAACAGTGGACTCCATTCTTGATAAGGACCTATCCACGGAACAAACAGCATTGGAATTATCCAAGATAAAACTGGGCACCTACGGTTATGTTCTTCTTATGGATAGTTCTTACAACGATATATACAATATATCCGATAACTATACCAGCACTCTGCCCTTAAAAATGCTTTCGAAAAGAACTCTCTATAATGATCCGACCATCGACGCTACTTTGATCAAGATGCCGATCAGTAAGGAACTCTACCTCGTTGGGGTTTATTCGTGGGCTGATTACAACGATATACTATCGAGATTTTCAGACTCGCTCAACTGGCTGCTCCTTGCTGTCATACTCACCCTTGTTATGGTTTCCCTGTATGTTACTTTAGACATTTACCTGCCGGTAAAGGCAATAGATTCGGCAGTGGAAAAACTGACGAAGGGCAATTTCTCGGCTATGTCAGGACTGTTTGTCGAAGATGAAGCAGGGATAGCGGCAAACAATATCAGAAAGACAACCAAAGACATCCGGTCGGTTATCAAAACCATGAAAGAAGCCAGCTCCAATATAGTGGATGTTTCGGATAAAATGATGAATTCCATAGACCTTACAAAAGAAAATATACTGCTCCTTGACAAAGAAATAAGGAACAATGCAGAGATCATTGCATCCGTCCAGAGTGTATTGAACCAGCTTACGGAATATATCGAAGGTTTGATAAATTCAATAAACGATACAATCATAAACAGTGATAATCTGATGGAGTTGATAGACGGTAACAAAAATACGTTCTCCGGACTCATGGGTTCAGTAGATTCTATTTTCGAGTCAAACGATAATTTACTGGTAACAATAAAAAATATACTAAAAATCATTAAAGATAACGTCCTTGCC
>DAHXOM010000392.1 GCA_027364825.1 bacterium
GTACAAACCTTTGTTTCTTCATAGTATCTATAAGCTGTTTGATTCTTCCCAATCTTTCTTTGATCCTTCGTTTGTCCATCTCCAGCTTGGTTTCTCCGGGTCCCCGTGTTCCTACGCCGCCTCCTGTCTGTGACATAACGATGCCCTTACCGGTCAGTCTCGGAAGCATGTACCTGAGCAATGCCTCCTCCACCTCTAATTTGCCCTCCCTTGAACTGGCATGCCTTGCAAATATATCAATAATTAACCTAGCCCTGTCTATCAGTCTTCGATCTATCGTTGATTCTATATTCCTTTGCTGCTGGGGGCTTAATTCCCTGTTTATAACAATGACATCTGCATTACATGTTTCCGCGGCCTCGCTAAGCTTGGTTATCTGGCCGCTTCCGAGCAGCGTTGAACTGTTCGGTGTTCTGATCTTCTGTATCAGCGTTTCAACTACAGCGCCCCCGTCGGCATGGATAAGCGAGGTAAGTTCAGCCGTGTACCTTGCAGTATCACTGGCCGGCTCTCTCTCCATAAGAACATGGACCGCAAGTACTCTGTCCTGTCTGATTGTCAAACAACACTCCACTTTATAAGGATAATGCCGTGTTTATAGATGAGTTGCCTCTCTCCATTCTCAAGAATAATGGAATAGCTGTCGAATCCGGATATGACACCCTGGACAACATTTCCGGACAGCAATTCTATGGAAACCGGTGTCTTGTCCCTCCTGAGCTGGTTGAGGAGCTGATCCTGAATATTTATTGCCTGATTTTTATGCGGATTATTTTCTGCCGGCGGTCTCGTGTTTTCGTTAACCCTGTTCTTTTGAAACTCTCCTATTTTAGTCATAAACCCTCCATTATTGCTTATGCGAATATATCTTTGCATCCGGAATTATAGTTTTAATCTCCTCGAAAAACCTTCCATCGGGCCTGATCTTGAGATAATCGGGCAGTTCAATGATGTATTCTTTTTTGCCTTCTTTCAAATAATCAAGAAACACTCGCGTCTCGCCCTTGTTCCTGGCAATACAGTCCTTGATCATGGTCATACTGTCTCCGGACATGGTACCGAAGTTGGCCTCTATGTGGATCTCGTCTATCAGGTTGGAGATCGCCTGATCCATGGAAAAAATATTTTCCGCGATAATCTTTACAATGCTGCTTTCCTCGCTCTCGCTCTCGTTATCCTGCTCTTCCACCTTTACGCTGCCTTTGACTAAGACCGGTCTGTTGCTTTTAATAACGTCTATGACCCTGCTGTAAATACCCTGGAATATGACCACCTCGATACTGTTGTCGTCGTCCGAAAGAACCACGAAGGCCATTTTCTCGCCTTTCTTCGTTTTGTTCTCCTTCACCGCAGTCAGCATTCCGGCAACGACAACGGACTCTCCGTCCTTTTCTATAAGCTCGCCGATGCCTGCAGTGGTGAGCAGCTTCATCTCCTTTTCGTAGTTACGGAGCGGTGTACCGGAAACATAAACATCGAGGAGTTCCTTTTCATAGGCTAGCTTGTCCAGGTCACCCCATTCCTCCGCGGTATCCCCGCTGTCAGCGGAGGACAGGGAATCCATTTTGAACAACTGGTTCTGGTTCGCCGAATTGCTTGTTTTTGCAGCCTGTGCATAGGTCTTTTCCAGGCTGTTGAACATACCGGCCCTCGTATGCCCGCTGAAATCAAAGGCACCGGCTTTTATGAGGCTTTCCACGACCTTCCGGTTGACCTTTGCCTGATCCACCCTGACAAGAAAGTCCCACAGGGATTCAAATGCGCGGTTGCTTCTCGCACCGATAATGGCATCTATCGCGGACTCGCCGATATTTTTTATGGCAAGAAACCCGAAACGAATGCCGCCGTTCTCTATCGAGAAGTCCTTGTGCGATTTATTGATATCGGGCACGAGGATGCTGATGCCGATCCCCTTGCAGTAGTTTATGTAATGGGGCAATTTGACCGCCTTCTGGCTCTGCTTTGTGGCCACATTCGAAAGCGTGGCAGTCATAAACTCTATCGTATAGTACGTCTTGAGATAGGACGTCCACATCGCGGCAAGTGCGTACGCCGTGCTGTGGGACTTGTTGAAGGCGTACTCCGCAAAGCTGCGCAGCTGTGAGAAAAGCTCCTCTGCGTCGGCCTTTTTCATGCCCTTGTTTACAGCGCCGGCGACGAACTTCTTCTGCAGGACCGGGAGGTTTTCCTCCTCCTTCTTTGCAATGACCTTTCTGACGTAGTCCGCCTCAACGAGGCTGAAGCCCGCGATCTCGCTGGCTATCTTCATGACCTGCTCCTGATACAGTATGACGCCGTAGGTCTCTTTCAATATATCGTTCAGCGCCGAGAATTTATGCGTGGCAATGCCTTTTTCCTTGTTCCTGACGAAGTCGTCTATCCATGACATGGGACCCGGCCTGTATATCGCATTGGTCGCAATGATGTCCTCGAAACGCGACGGCTTGATTTTTTTCAAGGTGTTCTGCATGCCCGAGCTCTCAAACTGGAAAATGCCCGCGCTGTCACCCCGCTGCATGGCCTCGTAGAGCTTCGGATCTTCAAGGTCTATGGTCGTCAGGTCGATATCCTCGTTACGATACTTTTTTACAAGGGTCTTTGTCTCGTCTATGACCGTGAGCGTCGCAAGAGCAAGGAGATCGAACTTTATTAGCCCTATTTTTTCGACATACTTCCACTCATAGCCCGTAACGATATTCCCGCTTTTGTCCCGGTACAGGGGCACATAGTCGTCCAGCGGTTTGTCCGATATGACAATACCGCTCGCATGGAGCGATTTGTCCCTGAGGAGGCCTTCGAGCTTCAATGCCGTTTCCAGCATGTCTTTTATCTTCGGGTCGTTCCTGCTCATCTCTTCAAGCTGCGGCAGAAGTTTTATTGCGTCCTCGAGGGGCAGCTTCGGGGGGATCAGTTTCGTTATGCCGTCAACAGTGCTGTACGGGATGTCCAGCACCCTTCCGACATCTTTTACCACGACCCTTGACTGGAGAGGATGGAACGAGGTAATCCTCGCGACCTTCTGTGCTCCGTATTTCTCTTTTAAGTACTCTATGACGTGGTCTATCTTTTCAGCGCAGAAGTCCATATCGATATCGGGCATACTGATACGGTCCTTGTTGAGAAACCTCTCGAAGTAAAGGCCGTACTTGATCGGATCTATGCCGATGATACCGATTGCGTATGCAACAAGGCTTCCTGCAGCAGAGCCCCGGCCGGGCCCTCTGGGTATATCGTGCGTCCGTGCATAGTTGATGATGTCCCTGACAATAAGAAAGTAGCTCGAGAACCTGGTCTGCTTTATCGTCTCAAGCTCCAGCTCCAGTCTGTCCCTGTATTCCTGCCCCCGTGCATTTATGTACGGGTACTTTGCCATCAGCTCATTCAGACCTTCCAACGCAAATGACGTCAGGATCGTGTCGTAGTCTTTACTGCCTTCGAACGTTATATCCGGAAAATGGAATTTGCCCAGCTCTATGTCGAGATTGCACCGGTTGGCTATCTCCCATGTCGATTCAAGCGCTTCGGGATGGGACGCAAATGCCTTTGCCATCTCCTCCTGTGTCTTGAGATAAAGCTCCTGGGTTGAAAACCTCATTCTGTCCGTATCGGTCAGCTTTTTCTTCGTCTGTATGCACAGGAGAACATCGTGCGCCCTGGCATCCGATTTATCGAGGTAATGGACATCGTTTGTTGCGACGAGAGGTATATGAAAATTCCTCGACATATCGTACATAAGGTTATTGACCGTGAATTGTTCCTGTATCCCGTTTGACTGGACCTCGAGAAAAAAGTCGTCTTTGAACAGTTCACGGTACTGCTCCGCTGCTTTGATCGCGTCCGCAGCATTGCCGGACAAAAGCTTTGACGAAATTTCACCGTGCAGACATGCCGACAGAGCGATCAAGCCGTCATGATACTGTGCAAGGAGTGCCTTGTCTATGCGCGGCTTACCGTAAAACCCGTCCGTATGGGCTATACTGGTCAGCTTGAGCAGGTTTTTGTATCCTGTCTGGTCCTTCGCGAGCAGTACAAGGTGGTATAAGTCCGAGTTCGGCTTTTTTTCCCTGATGCTGTCATTGGTGATATAAGTCTCCACGCCGATTATGGGTTTTATCCCTTTGTCCCGCATCTTCGAATAAAAATCCACCGCCCCGAATAAGTTTCCGTGGTCCGTCATTGCAGCGGATGTCATACCGTACGACTTCAGCTTTTCCGCGAGCTTCTTGATGTGGACTGCCCCGTCAAGAAGACTGTACTGGGTGTGGAGATGGAGATGTGTGAAATTGTAAGAGCCCGTCATATCACTCCCATTCTATCGTGCTCGGGGGCTTTGAACTGATGTCATATACCACCCGGTTGACGCCTACAACCTCACTTATAATCCTTGAAGAAAGTTTGTCCAAAAGTTCGTAGGGCAGTCTGGACCAGTCTGCTGTCATGGCATCACTGCTGTTCACCGCCCGTATTGCTACTACGTTTTCATAGGTCCGTTCGTCTCCCATGATGCCGACAGTCTTTACCGGCAACAGCACCGCAAAGTACTGCCAGAGCGTTGCAGAGAAAGACGATTTTTCTATCTCGGTTCTGACGATCCTGTCCGCTTTCCTCAGGATATCGATGTGCTGTTTGTTTATCTCTCCCAGTATCCTTATGCTCAGGCCGGGCCCCGGGAAAGGCTGCCGGGACAGTATATGACCGGGAATGCCCAGTATTCCCCCAATACTTCTTACCTCATCTTTAAAGAGCAGCCGCAACGGTTCGAGGACCTTGAGCCTCATCCTTGAGGGCAATCCTCCTACATTGTGGTGGCTCTTAATTGTCTGCGAAGGGCCGATATGCGAGGTACTTTCAATAACGTCCGGATAAAGCGTCCCCTGCAGGAGCCATTTGAAGGCTTTTCCCGATGCGTACTTTTCAAACACGTCTATGAATGTTTTCCCTATAATTTTTCTTTTCTTTTCCGGATCCGTAACATGCTTAAGCCTGTTGAGGAAAACTCCCGATGCGTCTACATATCTCACATTTAATTGCATGGACTTAAACACGGCCATTACCTCTTCGGATTCGTTCTCCCGCAGTAATCCGTTGTTTATAAATAAGAGTTTCAGTCTGTTGCCGATGGCGCGCTGGGTTATGACCGATGCAACCGTAGAGTCCACACCGCCGCTGATGGCACCGATCACCAGGTCTTCGCCCACCGTGCTCTTTATATCGTTTATCGCAGTATCTATAAATTCCCCGAGGTTCCATTTCTGGGTTACGTTACAGCGTTGTATAAAATTACCGAGTATGCGCATGCCTTCCACGGTATGTGAGACCTCTGGATGGAACTGCAGGCCGAATATCGGCCTTGTTGTATGCTGAAAAGCCGCAACAGGAGAATTGGCGGATGATGCTATAATCTCGAATTCAGCCGGTATTCTTTCAATGCGATCGGAATGACTCATCCAGACAGTATGCCTTGCATCCCCGCACATATCCCGGAACAAAGGTGATTTGCATGAGATTTCAACCTCAGCTCTGCCGTATTCTCTTTGTTTCGACCGCTGGACAACGCCGCCCATGGTATTGGTAATATACTGCATGCCGTAACAAATGCCGAGTACCGGGATACCGAGTGAGAATATCCCGTTATCCGGCTTTGGTGCGCCCTTTTGATACACGCTGTACGGACTGCCCGATAGTATTATCCCCTTTGCGTTGAACTCTTTTATCTTTTCAGCAGGCGTAGAGAACGGAATAATCTGGGAATAAACGCCAAGCTCCCGTATCCTTCTCGATATAAGCTGTGTGTACTGAGAACCAAAGTCCAGAATTACGATAGATTCAAACATAATTTGTTTTTGCTCAAAACTCCAGTCTGTAGTTGGGGGCCTCTTTTGATATAGAAACATCGTGCACATGACTTTCTCTCAGCCCTGCGGAGGTGATTTTTACAAACCTTGCTTTTTGCTTTAATTCGGCTATGTCTTTGGCACCGACATATCCCATACCCGCCTTCAATCCGCCCAGCAATTGATAGATAACGGATGACAATGACCCCTTGTACGGCACCCTTCCCTCGATACCTTCCGGTACAAACTTCGTTTCATCTTCGAGGTATTCCTGTGCATACCTGTCTTTGGATCCGGCTTTCATAGCTTCTATTGACCCCATGCCCCGGTAAACCTTGTACGTCCTCCCGCCAAGGAAAACAAATTCTCCCGGACTTTCATCCGTACCCGCAAACAGGTTTCCGATCATTACGGAATCAGCGCCCGATGCAAGGGCCTTTGTAATATCTCCCGAAAACTTGATGCCTCCGTCTGCAATAATGGGAACATCATATGCCCGGGCTGCCCGGTATGCATTCATGATGGCACTTATCTGAGGTACACCTATGCCAGCGACTATCCTCGTCGTGCATATGGAGCCCGGTCCGACTCCGATTTTGACCGCATCTACCCCTGCTTCTATCAGTGCCCTGGTTCCCTCTTCAGTCGCAACGTTGCCCGCTACAATATCAACATCCGGATACGTCTTCCTCAGTTCTTTGACAAAACCGATAACACCCTTTGAATGCCCATGCGCCGTATCTACTACCAGACAATCAACCCCGCATTTTACCAGCGCTGCAGCCCGCTCTTCCCGGTCGTTTGATATACCCATACCTGCTCCGACCAGTAACCTGCCGAGTTTGTCCTTGGTAGCAAGAGGAAACTTTATTGTTTTTTCAATATCCTTGACCGTGATCAACCCCTTGAGCTCACCATGATTGTTTACAACGAGGAGTTTCTCTATCCTGTGTTTATGTAAAAGCTTTTTTGCCTGCTCCAGGGTTACATCTTCGTTGGCCGTAACAAGCCTGCCTTTTGTCATAACCTCGCTTATCGGCTTATCAAGATTATCTTCAAACCTCATGTCCCTGTTTGTCAATATACCGACGAGTTTGCCCTTTCTGACAATGGGCAGGCCGGATATATTGTGCTTACGCATAAAGGCTACACCCTCCTTGAGTTTGCTGTCGGGCGACATCGTTACAGGATCTGTAATGATATAACTTTCATATTTTTTTACCTTCGATACCTCTTCAGCCTGCTTTTTGACGGTCATATTCTTGTGGATAATACCTATACCTCCCTGCAGAGCCATGGTTATGGCTGTTGCCGACTCGGTAACAGTATCCATTGCCGCACTTACGAGCGGTATGCGCAGCAGGATATGCCTTGAAAAACGCGTTTGCATAACAACGTCCCTCGGCAGAATCTTCGATTCAGCAGGAAGGAGTAAAAGGTCATCAAAGGTATAGCCCTCTGTTATAGTGGGCGTTCCATTTTCGCGTATCGACATTATATGTTTCCTTTCTTTGAAACTATTTTGGCGGTATAATAAGCTTCGTTCCAACCACTAAGTGGTTTGGATCCTTTATAACATTTTTGTTCGCCTTGTAAATTTTATCCCAAAACCTTGCATCACCGTAATAAACGGCGGCTAACCAGTGAAGGTCCTCACCCGGCTTAACGATGTGAGTAGTTCTGACGTTTACATATACAGGCATGCCGCTCAATACCTCTCCGGGAACTATATGCGGCGGCCTTGTTATTTCTCTTGTTTCGGGTGCAGGGGCCTGAACAGACGGTGCCGGTATGTTTTGTTCGGGTAATGATGTTACCGCAGGTGCTCCCTGTGGTGCTGACGGAGGGAGGGAAGGCGGTGCCTGGAGTTGTTCAGTCTGGGGCTGTAATGATTCCGGCGTAACAGGGGGCTGAGCAGGCTGGGTCTGGGGAGCTGCTTGCGTAACCGGTGCCATGGTCCCGGTCGTCATCGGGGTCAAGGGCTCTGCGGGCAATTCAGCGGATGGCTGTTGGACCGCGGGCGGCTGCTCGGCTGCGGGCGGCTGTTCCAAGGGTGGTAACGGAGATGATAATGGTTGCAGGGTTGTTGATGTCTGCAATTCTCCTGAAACATTTTCCGGCGGTATACCCGGAGCTGTCCCTTCTGAAACAGGCGCGATCGGCTGTTCTTCTATCGTGGGAGTGCTCCCGGCAAGCGGGGGTATATTTTCTACTGGTTGCTGCGGTTGAACCGCCGGAACTGTCTGTGCAGTGCCGGAGTTCTGGGCAGGTACGGGCAATACCTCCACATTTTCCGTCTGAGGAATTGCTATTGTCTCAGAGCCTCCGGACGGCGGGGCTATCACCCCGCTGCTCCCGGAATCGGAAGTTTGTGCAAAAGCATGAGCTGCTGCTATAGAAAATATAGCAAAACCGGCGAACAGCATTAAAAAAAATCTTTTTCTTTTCATTGTATCATCTCCTTTAACCCTTCAGAACTATTGAGAAGATTGGCAACGTGCTGAGTTGCACTTAATAATACCTGATAAGCGGCATGTATATTGTTTTTTACTAAATTTTCAAAATTTTCTTTTGT
Source organism: bacterium (assembly GCA_027364825.1). Lineage (GTDB taxonomy): Bacteria > JAMCPX01 > JAMCPX01 > JAMCPX01 > JAMCPX01 > JAJYLM01. Next base: position 8,410 of record DAHXOM010000392.1, read on the forward strand.
AATCGTAACGAGGGCCACCGGTTCTTTAGCCTTCACGGTAACAGCCCTGTTCCCGTCCTGAAAAAGCGATAATACACCCATAACATCACCGGGTAAAAGCTCCCCTATCACGGATTCTTTCTCATCCTGTGTATCCTTTATGACATCAACTTTACCTGATACAATGATAAACATTGCATCCGATTGCATACCTTCTGCAAATATCACGGTTTCCGCAGGAACGCTTACCGTTTCCGATATATTGACGAGGATGTTTATGATCCTTTCATCCACACCTTTGAAAAGACTGGTTCCTTTTAAAACCTTTACCGTATTCATACCCCTATAAATACTCCAGTATTAAAATTTATCAAGTTATTGGCCCGGCAGTCTTAAATATACTTTTGTGACCTCGACATAGTTGTTGGTCAGGCCCATGATATAATCGATGTCCTCCTGGGTAAGTTCCCTCTTAACAACTGCCGGAACCCCTGCAACAAGGGTGCGGGGAGGTACAATCATGCCTTCCTTCACGACACTCCCGGCCGCTACAATGGACTGCTCTCCGACGACAGCCCCATCCAGTACAACTGCGCCTATGCCTATCAGACATACATTTTTGATTCTACAACCGTGGACAATGGCACCGTGACCTATCGTTATATCATCGCCGAGAAACAGGGGGTGCGTTTTATGTGTTACATGCAGAATACAGCTGTCCTGCACGTTCGTTCTCGAGCCTATCTTTATATAATTCTCGTCTCCCCTTACAACGGCATTGAACCACACGGAGCTGCCCGCTCCTATAACGACATCGCCGACAACAACCGCGTTGCCGGCCACATATGCACTTTCATGGACTTCCGGAAATTTTCCATTGTACGTCAGTTTCATATCATCACCCTTGACTATGTCTCTATCATGAGTTTATCTATATTGTAAACTTCTTTAACAAGCGAGGTACAAGGAGGTCAAATGAAATACCGCATCATTCTGTTCCTGATAACTATAGGCATTCTTATACCGGGAATTGCCCTGCCTGACGAGGGACAAGTATCCGTTACCGTAAATCCAGGGTTTACACTATTGACGAAGAATTCAACGTACAATTTTAATAACGGTCCAAAAATCGATGTAGGTATCGGCTACGATACATCGGATGAGTCAAACGTAAGCTTTATCCTCGGATATAACAGGTTTACCAATGCCATTGATGATAGGCTATCGATGAATCTGGCGTATGCAGGTATTGCCCTGAAGCAATACCTGAACAGCGGCATATCAAAAGGCTACCTGACCGGGGGCCTGAATTTCGACTATGCCAATTTCTCAGGCACACCCGCGCAGGCATCCGGTATAATAAAGCCGTCCGATGATTCCGGACTTGGATTCAATGGAGGGCTCGGTGTTGATGTCATGGCATCATCCACCTTTTTTTTCGGACCCGTGATTAAATACGAGGGCATAATTCTCCAGAAAACCTACGTAAGCCTCATAACTCTTCAGTTGACCCTGGGCCTGCTGTTCTGAAGATGGGGTATAGTTTATATTCCGGATTGAATCGCTCGCATAAACTGCTGCTTCATTGAGGAAAGAACACCGTCGTCTGCAAAACTGTAATAGCCGTCCCCGCCTATAATGATGTGATCGTGCAGAATCATACCGGACAATTCTCCCAGTACCAGCATATTCATGGTGAGCCGTTTGTCCTCATGACTCGGGACGATACTGCCGGAGGGATGATTGTGCGATAAGATAATGCCGGCTGCAGATGTCCGGATCACAATTTCCATCAATTCCCTCGGATAAAGCGAAGCGGCATTCACCGTGCCCTCTCCCATGCGCTTCATGGCGATGAGATCATTTTGGTTGTTCAAAAGTATTACCGCAAAATTCTCCTTTGCAAGGTTCTTCAGCAATGGTTCAAGGAGTAAGAAGGCCTCCTGTGAATTGGTGACCTTCTGCGATGCGGCCCTGCTTGCATATATCGTCCTCCTGCCTATCTCGATTGAAGCCTTCAGCTTTGTTACCTTGGCATTGCTCAGGCCGGCAATGTTCAAAAGCTCGTCAATGCCGCTTTTCTCTATACCGGGAAAGCCCCCGCACGTCTGCAGCAGTTCCATGGCAAGGGTTACTACGTCTTTGCCTTTTGTACCCGTCTGCAGAACTACGGCGAGCAGCTCGGCATCACTCAGGCTGCGTACCCCGGAGGTGAGAAGCTTTTCTCGCGGCATTTCGC
>DAHXOM010000119.1 GCA_027364825.1 bacterium
TAAAGGCGGTCGAGCTTACAACATCCGCGTATCTTGCGTTGCAGCTTGCCTACATGGGCAAAAAGGAGTTCACCAGATGGCTGAGCGCGCGGTCGTCAGCAACGACACTGGAGCAATCCGAGCTTGCAAGCAGAATACGTCGGGCAGAGATACTGGTCCTCTTACTCGGGCTCATATACCTTACAGCGGCACTTACGGTTGCATTGCATGTAACCGAGCGCATGCCGGACGAGCTTGAGAGGACATTTCTGCAGGTCGTGTCGCTCTATACGCTTGCCTTTGTGTCCAAGTCCGTTTTTGGATCAAGGGTAAAACAGCAGGCGCATGCAGACCAGATCCCCGCTCATCAAAATCCGGACACACCTTCTGATGCAAGAAGCACGGAACTGCTTGCGTTTATCAAGGCGCAGGGCACGGTAAGCACGTTGGATTGCATGAACCGGCTCAACCTGCCGAAATATACCATTATCCGTATGCTCCACGAGCTCGTGGAAACAAAAAAAATCAACCGCACCGGCCAAGGCAAGAACACAGAGTACAAATATCCACCTCCGTTAAATAACAAATAGAGACGCCTGCCTCATTATTGGTTGCAATAACTGAGCAATAATGCTAAGTTATTGCAATGGAATTTGAACAACTCGTAAAAATTATCAACGATGAACCGGTTTTCGAAACCAGCTTTCTCCTTTCCGGCAACGTTGATCCGCAAGATGTGCACTTACAGCTTACCCGCTGGGTCAAAGCAGGCCGTATTTACCAGATACGACGCGGTATTTACACACTCGCACCACCTTACCAGAAAGTGAAACCACATCCGTTTTTAATTGCAAACCATATGGTAAGCGCTTCTTATATCAGTTGCCAATCTGCCCTTGAATTTCATGGGCTTATTCCCGAACACACCCCTGTTACCGTGAGTGTTACAACATTGCGTCCCGGACACTGGAAGACGCCGGTAGGAACCTTTGAATTCCATCACCTGAAACAAAGTTTGTTTACCGGGTACAAGCTATTTGACCTTGGAAGTGGCCAGAAAGCATTTGTTGCCTCTCCGGAAAAAGCATTGTTGGACCTTGTATATTTACAGCCGGGCGGTGATACAGAGTCGTATCTTCATGAGCTGAGATTGCATAATCTTGAGACACTGGATTTGAATCATCTGCAACAACTTGCCGTAAAATCCGGAAGCCGGAAGCTGCTCAGGGTTGCGAGAAGGATTCCCATCCTGGCCGGCAGGGAAGCCGGGGAGTACAGGACATTATGAAGGAATATCTTGCCGAGTTGATCCGCAGCACAGCAACACCTCATCAAGCGCGGAATGTCGTCAGGGAGTATTTGCAGGCGAGGATCCTACACGAAATGCAGCATGCCGGAGCGATGCTCCCCTTATCTTTTCACGGAGGTACAGCTTTACGGTTTCTTTTTTCGACTGCACGCTACTCGGAAGATCTGGATTTTTCTTTGGAGAAGAACAAGAATCTCTACGACTTCCACAAATATCTGGAGAGTATCAGAAAGGGATTGACCGGTGAAGGATATGATATCGGACTCAAGGTCAGCGACAAAAAGACAGTGCATGGAGCATTCGTAAACTTCCGCGGCTTGCTGTATGAGCTCGGACTTTCATCACACAGAGAGGAGACCATTGCTATCAAGATTGAAGTGGACACAAATCCTCCCCAGGGTGCAGTACTGACAACGACCGTTATCCGGCGCTATGTTACGCTACAGCTACAACATCACGACAAGGCTTCTCTTCTTTCCGGCAAGCTGCACGCTGTCCTTAAGCGATCACATCTGAAAGGACGCGACCTCTATGACTTGCTCTGGTACTTGAGCGACCCTGCATGGCCTTCTCCTAATTTAGTCTTACTCAACAATGCATTGTCCCAGACAAAGTGGTCAGGACCTGAACTGAAAGAAAGCAACTGGCGCCAGTTGGTCCGGGAGAAAATAGATACGATGAACTGGCGGAATATTGTAGATGATGTCCGTCCGTTTCTGGATGCAACCGCTGATCCCGAACTAATAACAAAAGAAAATATGGATCACTTGTTATGAGAAAATAAAGATGAAAAGATAGGAGAACAGCTGTCTCCTATAAGTCCGGATCGAGAGGATTTCGTAAGGAAGTTTCTTATGGTAAAAAATATTTTGATTGTAAACGGTGCTGTCAGAGTTGTCGGGAATACCGATATTCTCGTGAATAAGATTACTGAAGGTTCGCTCAATACAGGAACCAATATTACCATTTTTAATCTGCGGGATAAGAAAATCTCAAATTGCATTGGTTGTTATCAATGCAGAAAAAAATCGACATGCTCTTTTCAGGATGACATGACCGACGTTCGCGGTGCAATGGAGAAGTCTGATTTGATGGTGTTCGCTTCGCCATTATACTGGTGCGGAGTTACCGGTTTGATGAAGACCTTCATAGATAGGCTTTTCTTTTACTACCATCCCCATACCAAACCCTTAATTTCCGGCAAGAAAGCACTTATAATAACACCCATGAATCAAAAAGACGTCGCCCATGAATCGGAAGTATTGGTGGAATTCTACAATCGGTTATTCAACTGTCTCAAAGTCAAAATAGTTGATATGATCTTTTTCAGCGATATTATGGGGAAAAAGGCAGTTCTGAATAGACCGGATTATCTCAAACGAGCATACTCCATAGGGAAGAATTTGATAAATTGGTAAAGAAAAAAAGGAGTAAAAAGTATCAGCTCTTGGCAGGGGACATTTAAGAAAATAGGAAAAGAGAACGAAGGGTCGGTCCTTGAAAATTGAAAAGGATTAAAAAGAAGACGGACGAGCAGGGGCCTCGAGTGCGGCATTGCGGGGAAGCATTTCATAAGAATCCTAATCAGCGGTGTTTGGGTTCGGGCTTACACCATTCACCCCGCATGGTAGAAGCGTTCCGGTACAGTAACACGATTTACAGGGATTATTATACTGAGAGCGGGCTTAAAACAATAAACGGTACAGAAAAGCGCTACGCATTTGTAGCAATCAGTATAAAGTTTTTGATGTTTGATGGATGGATCAATAGAGGAACCTACGTTTTTTGATTTATTTAATGGAGTACGGAGGACTGATGGAGTTACTTTTTCAAGTACTCCAAGACCGCATTTTTAAACTCCTCAAAATCTCCGAGATGTTTTCTGAGGATGTCGATAATTATTTCAGCATCTACCGTTTCGTATTGATGTACGACAACATTCCTGAATTTTGCCATTTTTTCCATTATGGAAAGCTGGTTCTTGCTGATAACTTTATTTTCGAACAAGACCCTGAATGTATCGGCATAGCTTGTTGGAGATCTCATCGAGGCATCGGATATTATATGATCCGCAATGTCAGAGCATGTCTCTATCATAATTTGCAGGGTCCTTTCTATGATGCGCTGCGATTTCCAGTTTTTGCGGTATCCGGACAATGTTATGTCTGAGAACTCTTTTATTTGTTTATGATATGTTTCAAGCTCTGTAAGTTTTCTTAAGAGTAGAGATTTATCTACCAATGCTGAACCTCGCTTTCAGAATCCTGTCTTCCCGTATTCTGAAATCAAAAAATTTGCGCAGGGTAAGAGACTCGTAGAGATGGCGCAAAAAGGGTTTTTTGTCCACGAGGAGCCGCTTGTTCTGTAATATCCTGCCTGCAAGGCTGTCCTCGGCGTTGTTCAGTATGACCAGATCAAGCTCGTTTGTTCCAAGGACGTCCGTAATTTTGGAGAAAAGCTTTAATTTCTGCTTTGATTGGATGTGCTTGTTCCGCAGGTAAACAGCGATATCGATATCCGACAGCGGGGTAACCCTGTTCCTTGCAAAACCTCCGAACAGGTATGCAAAAAGGACATCCGGCTCTTTTGCGAGCAGTGTCTTTACATCCTCTATTTTTGTAGAGATATTGTCCGGCAGCCTTTCAAATTTTATCATGACATATTATTCAACAAGTTCGTATGATTGTCAAACCAGCTCTATGATAACTGTAGAGATATTGATATACGCAATAAGATGGAGGGTACTTCAGTGATGAACTAGGTGAAAGTCTCGACACGTCGTTTTTCTCGTTCTTAAAAAGCATTGTGTGTTGCAGGGGATTTATTGTATAAAGTAAGTGCTATGAGCTCATTGGAAGGTAGTGCAAAGATGGTTGTCGGTAAGGGAAAGGAGCTGTCCGATGTCCGGAGAACTCCTCTGCCCGCAAACAGGTTTATAGCTTTTCTCCGCGGAATCAATATCAGCGGCAATAAAACAATATTGATGAAGGCGCTTGCCGGTCACAAAAAACGGTTGTTTTAAATTATTGTCCGTCCAGAACGGCATGTTGATGAGCATCCTTGACCGGCAAAAAGGGAAGTCCACGGATTTTATGAGCTTTCTCGATAAAACATTCGGGAAAAAAGTAACGACAAGAAACTGGAATACACTCGTAAAAATTGTCTAAAACAGAATTGAATCAATCGGTACTACTATAGGAACTTATGCTGTCAAAGGTGCCTCAAGTGGTGTAGGTTTAGCGATAGATTCTTCAGGCAACGTCTGGGTTGCCGGGTAGAGTCTTAAAAGGGTAATTGAGATAATCGGAATAACCACAGGGCCTGAGTATTTCCCGTGCAGCGGTGCCTGCTGCCCGGTATTCCAGGTTAGAGGGAACCTGTAACAGAGATCTGTCCCGGTATTTGGAGTATGTGGTATGTTCAGGCAGCGGCGGATACCGCTGCCTCGTTTTCTACGCCTTAGAGATCCCCATGTGTTGTTTTTGCGTTTTGGGTATTCATTCTTTCATTTTGACAAAGAGGAGCCGGTTCGTTATTGAAATTAGGGGACAACATTCGATATGATGTCCCTATGTTTATGAAAAGGAAGGTAAGGGTGTATGAAAAACGTTGCTATCGTGACAATCGGGAATGAGCTTCTGGCAGGCAAGATAATAAATTCCAATGCGTCGTTTTTAGCCAAAAAATTCAATGAGTATGGGTTCAGGGTCAGCTCCCTGCTCAGCATCGCCGATGAGAAAGAGGACATCAAGGAAGAGGTCAAACGACTGCTGAAGGAGAATGATCTCGTCGTGGTTTCGGGCGGATTGGGCCCCACGGACGATGATATAACCGTGGAGAGCATTGCGGATCTATTGGGGAAAAAATTGGTTTTGGACGAGAAAAATTTTATGAAGGTACAGAGTCTCTTTCGTGCACGGAATATTTCTATGTCGAAGAGCAATGAAAAACAGGCAATGATTGTGGAGGGTTCAACCGTTATAACCAATGCCGAGGGGCTTGCCCCCGGTTCTTTGATCAATACAAAGGACGGTAAACAACTCCTCCTGCTGCCTGCCGTGCCGAGGGAACTGCGGTCGATAGTTTCGTCGGATGAGGCGAAAAGCGTTTTGGGCGTTATTCCGGGTCATGAGTCTGTCATCACGTTTAAAATATTCAAGGTCCTCAATATTTCCGAATCCAAAATCAATGAATTGATACGGGAGCCCCTTGCCCGGGCGGGTGATGTTGAGTTCGGTAGTTATCCCCAGGACGACAGTATCCATATTCATCTGACCGGGAAGGGTAAAGATACTGAAGAATGCCGGGAGCGGTACAAAACCCTGATTGGGACAATCCGAAAGATTTTAAAAAATAACATCTACGCCGAGGACGACCAGACCATTGAATCGTTGGTCGTGAAGAATCTTGTAAAGAGCAGCAAAACGATTTTCGTAGTAGAAGGGCATACCGGGGGACTCGTGAGTTATAATCTCATAAAAATGCCGGCTTCTTCCCGTTGTTACAGCGGCGGCATGATTATTTATAATGCAGACCCAACCGGCGATCTCAGGATAACCCGGGAGGAGTATGAGACTCACGGAGCGGCGAGCGAATACTTCGTAAAAAAAGCTGCTCTGAATATGAAAACCAAAAAGGGCGTGGACCTGTGTTTGTGTATCAACGGGGACATAGGGCAGGGCGACTCAACCGACGCGTATCCCATGGGAACGGCATATATTGCTTTGGCTACCGATACAGGGATCTTTGCCAATACATTCGTCGTAACCGGTAAGCGGGAGATGGCCCAGAAACGTTCATCGTTGTTGGCCCTGCACATGGTAAACCTGTATATAACGAATAAACCGGTTACCATTGCAACCCGATGAACCGTAGGCCGGGAAATTGTGGGACACCCCAATATTTTTCGGGCGCTTCACCGGTTTGACAAGGAAGCATTTATTCGTTAAAAAAACAAATATTGGTTTACCCTTAATGCAAAGATGTGTAACGGGAGGCGAAAAATGTTGAAAACAAAATCTTTCTTGTTACTTACGGCGGTATCAATTCTATTATTATCATTGGGCTTGAATGCCGGTGTTACGTCTGCGGCGTTTAAAATTCAGGATTTTTTGAAGCCGTATATTCCCGCCGGATATGTGGTTGACGAACAGCGATGTTCATCCCGGAATTATGGGATGTTAAGCAGTGTCGGCATTGCGGCCCGAAAAGTGAATAAGCTGCCGAGACCATTTAAGACACCAGAATTTTCTGATTTGCAACTTGGATATGTGGAGTACTCCGACCCCGCCTATGCGTCGAAGGCGTGGCAGGAATTACAACAGAATGCCGAGAAAGAATCGAAGAACAATACGTCAAACCCGCTTTCTCATTTTATTGGCAAAGAAAGCATCAAAGGCGGGGGGACGATCTATTGGTACCAGGAAGTTGATTTTAATGCCGGAGGCGCGGTCGGTGACGGGAGTAAGAAGAATGAAGCGACGCAGTTGAACATTTATGCCGCAAAAATCATTAAACGGGTTGGTAAAGGTTACGTAGATATTAAAATTGACGACTTTGTCGGTGACCGGGACAACATCCGAAAATGTTTCAAGTAAAACAATTATCGCAAAGAAGATTAGGGGTTTGAGAAGATTAGGGGTTTGCCCTTGACATTGGACATAAGATAGCCGGTTTATTTCAAACCGTTCTATGAGTTTTGATACTTCTTTGGGAAGTTGATTATCCATAAATTACCCATATCCACCGTTACAAAGTACAAGCATGGTTGATTTAAATAAGATAATGGTGAAGTAAGGGCATTGCCGGACAGTCCGCTCTGTGTGAAGGTTCTTCAGTGATGAAACAGGGGCAGGTCTCGAAACACAAATTTACTCGTTCTTTAAATGCATTGTCTGTTGCAGGGGATTTATTGTATAAAGT
>DAHXOM010000002.1 GCA_027364825.1 bacterium
GTAATCATGGAATTTTTTGATGTAGGCGACCTCTTAAAATGGGCAAAAGTAAAGAGTGAAGTTGTTAAAAGCGGTAAATTCAAGGATATAGGCTCACCGTTCAGGGCCATGAAACCCGACGAAAAAGAGTACTTACAATCAGTAATAGACGACGTGCTGCTTCAGTTCAAGACCGTTGTTTCGGAAAACAGGCATATACCGATGGGCAATGTGAATAAAATAGCGGATGGAAGGATCTTTGCAGGGGATCAGGCACTTAAATTAGGCCTTGTTGACAAGCTGGGAGGATTACACACTGCGAAAGAGCTTGCCGCAAAATTGAGCGGCATAAAATGAGAACCAAAACTTGTTTACCCTTCACCGCCGAGAAAAGATTTTTACAACTTGCTTGCAAACAGTATTGCAAATGTAGTCGAAGAAAGGTTGTTCGACAATAACCTCTTTCGATTGAGTTATATATTAAATATGCCGAAATAAGGGGGCTTAATCATGAAAAAAAGTGAACTGATTGAAAGACTTGCAGAAAAATTTCCGCATATAGCTAAGGCTGATATAGAAAAAATAGTAAACAGTATGGTGGAACGGATCATAGGGGCTCTGAGGAACAATGAAAGAATAGAGATCCGGGGTTTTGGGAGCCTGTTTGTTAAATTAAGGAAAGGAAGAGAGGCAAGGAACCCCAAAACGGGGATACGCCTCAATATCGACTCAAAACACGTTCCTTTCTTCAAAGCAGGAAAAGAATTAAAAGAACTCGTTAATAAAAACACCCAGGGAAAATGAACAGACTGTGGGCTCCATGGCGTTTAAAATATATTCTTGAAGACAGCGTTCAGGGAAAAGATAAAGTGTGTATATTCTGCTTTTATCCTTCGGCACAACAGCAGGACGATATAGAAAATCTGGTACTGTACAGAGGAAAGTTATCCTTTATCATGATGAATCGTTATCCGTACAACACGGGACACATCATGGTCGCGCCGTACCGGCACACATCATGTTTTGAGGATCTGTCAAAAGAAGAGCTTGAAGATATTTCGCTCCTTATGAAAGCAGGCATTCATGCCCTGAAAGATTCGTTCGCACCCGAAGGGCTCAATATAGGCATAAACCAGGGCAAGATTGCCGGTGCAGGCTATGAAGAGCATATCCATGTCCATATAGTTCCACGATGGAATGGGGATACAAATTTTATGCCCGTTGTGGGCGATACAAAGGTACTCCCGGAATCACTCACCGATACCTATGACAGGATAAAGGAAAAACTGCATGAAGCTTATTAAGCAAATAATTACCGTCCTTTTTTTAATACTTTTGTTCCTGGTACTTTATCAAAACTATGATGCATTGCAGCAGGCATTCTCATTTAAACTCAATTTATACTTTATCGGATGGTATACATCAAAACTGCCGGTATGGCTGATCATCCTGATAGCATTTGCCTGCGGTTACGGCGTCGCCTACCTAACTGGCTTCATTCAAAGAATAACTTACAAAAAAAGGATAAAACAGATTGAGCTTGAACTTCAGGCAGCAAACACACCATCGTCCTTAAAGAACCAGACTACAGAGATCGACCAGTCTTCAGAGAACAAAAGTGCCCCCCGTTAGAAAATTTGTTGATTGAATAGTATCCTGTTCTGAGGGCTGAGAAATGAAACATTATACACATGAAATATCGGTAATTTTCTAACGGGGTACGCTTTATAGAAATGGAGTAAAAGGTGAACTTTATGGCGAAATCGAACTGGTTACTGTACGGTGCCAACGGGTACACAGGACAGCTTGTTGCAGAGGAAGCATTACGGAAGGGGCATAAACCCATCCTTGCCGGGCGTTCAGAAGACAAAATCAGACCTATTGCCGAACGAACAGGGCTGGATTACGTGATCGCAGATTTAACAGATCGAAATTCTTTAAACAAGGCTTTGTCAGGCATAGAACTGGTATTCAATGCAGCGGGCCCATTCATTCATACAAGCGCCCCGATAATCAAGGCGTGTCTGGAGTACGGTATTCATTATACGGATATTACCGGCGAGATCCCGGTATTCCAGAATATCTTTTCTTTCGACAGCCTGGCAAAGAAAAAAGGGATAGTTCTCATGTCGGGCATAGGGTTCGATATTATACCGACCGATTGCCTTGCACGCTACGTAACTGAACGGGTACCCGGGGCAGTCGGATTGGAGCTTGCATTTGCAGGCCTTGAGCATATAAGTCCGGGAACCATGAAGACCATGGTGGAGATGATCCCCGGCGGAGGATTGGTACGCAGGAACGGCAAGCTTATCGGTTATCCTCTCGGCAAGGGTGCCAAAAAGGTAATGTTTCCCGACGGAGAACACACCGTAATTCCCATACTCTGGGGAGATCTGGAAACCGCATACCATTCGACCGGAGTGCAAAATATCACGACATATATGGCTTATCCAAATTACATGATTCGATTCCTGCCGGCAGGTATATCCATTATGCAGAAGCTGTTTGCGAGTAAGATGATCCAGCGTGCGGCACAAAAGATAATCGATATGACTGTCAAAGGCCCGGGTAAGGATGCAAGGGAAAAAGACAGGTCGTATGTCTGGGCAAGGGCTGTTGATGCCAAAGGAAACGAAAAACAGGCATGGCTCGACATACCAGAAACCTATCTCTTTACAGCCGTCGCAAGCGTTCTGACCATAGAAAAAATCCTTGCATTGCATCCACGGGGCGCACTCACGCCTGCTATGGCATTCGGGGCCGATTTCGTTCTGGAAATTCAGGGCACGAAGCGCTATGACACCTTACCCGGTTAAACCGGGGAAATGCATTCAAGGAATTTCTGCGCGGACAGCTTCTTATCGGTATGAGAGAAAAGCATTCGTTGGTACGAGACCCGGTTCACGAAAGAGCGTTGTTGTACGAGCAGAGGCGAACAACTCTTCCCTCTCTTATTCGTTTCACAATATTTCTCATTGTATTTCCCTGATTAAACCTTCTCAAAGATATTGATGCACATGGCTGCCTCCTCGACGCCGATAAAACCTCCGCCGTTTTCGGTCAGGGCTATCTTTGCACCTTCAACCTGCCGCTTTCCCGCTTCTCCCCTGAGCTGAACAATCTCTTCGTATATCTGGGCAAGGCCGGACGCTCCGACCGGATGCCCCCTTGATTCAAGCCCTCCCGAGGTATTTATGGGCAGCCTGCCCCCGAGCTTCGTTGCACCGGATTCCGCAAAGACACCGCCCTCTCCCAGAGGACAGAACCCCATTGCCTCAGCCTGGTGCAGTTCACCGTATGCCGTTGCATCGTGGAGCTCCGCCGTATCGATGTCCTGAGGCCCGAGCCCTGCCTTTTCATATGCCTGTTTTGACAGCCTCATTCCGATGTCGGGTGCGTCGATATCCCGATCTATACCTGATGCAAGTACGGATGCACGGACCCGGACAGGTCTTGCCCCCTTGAGCTTTTTCAGAAATTTTCCGGAACACAGAATTGCAGCTGCTGCGCCGTCACCAACCGGTGCACACATCTGGCGAGTTAACGGGTATGAGACAAGTTTATCATGTAATACCTCTTCAACGGTCATGGACTTCTGGTACTGTGCAAGGGGGTTCATTGATGCGTGCCAGTGGTTCTTTGCAGCAATAACGGCAAGCTGATTCTGCGTAGAGCCGAACCTCTTCATGTGCCACTTTGCCCCCATTGCATAAGCATCCATGAATATGCTCCTCTCGTCACCGGCTTCCATCTTATCGGGCGGAATCACGGTATTGAATTCTTTACTCATCTCCATAAATCTGTTCATATTATTTTCTGCGTCCTCAATGTCCATGGACGTTGCATACGCCTGCAAAGACAAGAACTTGTCCGGGTTCGATATCTTCTCCGAGCCAAGGGCAAGCACCACATCGTACATACCGGCCTTGATGCCCGCGTATCCGAGATAAAGGGCTGTGGAAGCACCTGCACAGGCATTCTCGACGGACGCAATGGGTATACCCTGAATGCCCATTCCCCTGAGTATCACCTGGCCTTTTATAGAATGCTGGTTGGAAAACATTCCCCAGTAAGAATTTGATACAAAAGCTGCCTGAAGCTGGCCCTTTTCAAGTCCTGCATCCTGTAACGCAAGGCTGACCGCTTCATGCGCCATGCTCTTCACGGTCTTGTCTGCAAACTTGCCGAACCGTATCATCCCGATGCCTATCACATAAACATCATCCATGGAAAACTCCTTTCGAGTATTGAATTCTTAACTCTTCAACTCCTTGACTTTCTACCTTGTGAACCATCTCACCGGTATATCTTCCCGGGGAACCGCGCGATCCGTCTTCACCTTTGCATACCCGACCGCAATCGTCGTTACAACCTTCCACGGGTACTTTATGCCGAACTTTTTTCTCATCCCCGGCAGATAACCGAAGGCAGTTGCTGCATATCCGTTGTAACAGGTACCGAGCCCCAGCGCATGGGCTGTCAGCACTATATTCTGGGCACAGATGCCTGCATCGAGGTTGGGATCGCTGATGCACCGTTTGTACATGAGAATAAGGATCAGTGCAGGTGCACCATAAAACAGGTTGCTGTCCCTGCGGGCAGCCTTGTCCAGAGGGAAAAATGGCCTTTGGTCCATCTGGTTTACCATAAAGTAGCTCATAACCGTGGAGATTATCCTTTTGAATAAATTCGGGTTCAGATAGAGATTCTTGAACCATTGTAATATCTTCATAGAACGGACCTCTATTTCTCTGATAAGTTTTGTGTCCGTTATCGCAACAAACATAAACGGCATGTTGTTCCCTGCTGTGGGTGAATACCTGCCGGCCTCCATTATCCTGTGAAGCAGTGCTTCCGGAACAGGCGTATCCTTGAAAATCCTATTGGAACGCCGCCGGTATATGACCCTCTCTACCTCGGTCAGCTCTTTTTCTATCTCGCTATAAGGAACGTTCCTGTCCTGAAAAGGCATCGGCTCCCTGAGAACGGAATCCTTGGCGGTCTTGTATCTGCCGCTGATTACCTTATACCCGCCCGACATACTTATCGAGTGGCTGGGGCATACAGCAATGCAGTTGTAACAGTTTATACAGGCCTTATCAAATCCCCCTACCCCGGCTACATACGGCATGCCTGTCTTCGAACTCCATTTAATCGTACCGGTAGGACATGTTTCGAAACAGAACCTGCATTTGCTCCCGATGCAAGTTTCCTTATCGTTGTTCCACTGCGGCCACGTGGCTTCCGGCGCGTATGCCTTCCTGTATCTTTCAAACATCATATCTTGTTCTCCATCCTCTCAGGACTTATACACATTGTCTGCAGACGTATTAAAGGTACTCCTCAACATGATATCAAGGGGCTTTTCGGAAATGGTCTTGGGTATTTCTTTGACTATCTGGATATAGGACGGTACTGCGTTGGGGGTTAATTTTTCTCTGCACATTCCGAATATATCGGCGGGTTTTATCACCGTACCTTCAAAAGGTACAATTGCGGCGACCAGATCGCTCTCACCGGGTGCCCCGGTCGATGAGGGTATACCGTACACACAAACCTCGGAAACATCGGGATGCTCCCCTATAATCTTTTCGATATAATCTGGCTGAATGAATTCTCCCTGCCTTCTCAACCCCCCTCCCCTCCTGTAATCAAAAAAGATATATCCATTTTCATCCGTGTGTCCCATATCACCCGTCCTTAACCAGCCTCCCCTTGTCTTTTCCTCGGATGCCTTTTTGTTTTTGTAATAGGTGACCTCAGCATTCTCGCCGGCCATCTTCCAGACTATTTCTCCGGTAACGTGGGGAGGACATTCCTTATCGCTGTCATCGAATATCTTCATCTCCATGAGACCTTCCAGCGGTTTGCCGAAAGAGCCGAGGGGACCCTCACCGGGCGTTTTGTGGGCAAACCCTCCTTCGACAGCACCATACCATTCATGGATCGAGACCTTGAATCTTTTCTCGAATGCCTGCCATATCGACTTTGGAGTACCAGCACTGATGACAACCTTTACCGGATTATCCGCATCGTTCGGTTTGACGGGCTCATTGAAGATCCCGGACATCATGCCTCCCAGCAGGGAAAAAGTGGTCACACCGTATTTCCTGCATACGTCCCAGATCCTGCTCTTGGTGAATTGAGGACTGATAACTGCCTGAACGCCCATTGCCAGGGCAGGCACCATGGTCACTGCCTGTGCATTCCCGTGGGTAAAGGACAAACCCGTATACAGGACATCCTTTTCCGTATAGCCCCATACTAACTGGGAGAGCAGTGCATAAGAGCCGAAGCGATCCTGCTTTACAACGACACCTTTGGGGTCACCGGTCGTGCCCGAGGTAAAGATTATCTCGAGGGGGTGGGATGGATCGGTGCTGACAGGCGATAGTACAGGAACTATGTTGTTTTCTATAATTTCATTTAAAAACGGAAATACATCCAGAAGACCTTTTCGGATGCCGGCCTTTATCCCCGGCTTTCTCACAAGGTATATATTTCTCAGATCGGGCAAGTCCGCCTTCAGCGCGAGGATACCCTGCAGGTTATCCTCTGTCGTAAAAACAGCTTTAACGCCGGAAAATCCGAGCATGTACCTGAGTCGTTCTCCCCTGGAACGGGGGTCAATGGGAACAGCTGTTGCACCAACTATCGATGCCGCAGAAAGGAGATAGACAAACTCGGGATAGTTCCGCATCACGATGCCGAAAGCATCTCCGGGGCCGATGCCGATACGTTTTAATTCTCCGGCAACCTTAACAGCATTCTTGTACAGGGTACTGTAGGTAATCCGTTCATCTCCAAGTTCTCCGTATTCAAAAATAAAGACCTCTTTGTCCGGGGCCTCGCTGTTTTTTACAACCAGAATATTCGATAAAAAATCCATACGCCTTTTACTCTATTAATCCAAAAGCATTAAATAATATTTCAATGTTATTGCGAGAAGCATTTTTTTTTGCGACGAAGCAATCTCCCGATACTGGTGGATTGCTTCACTTCGTTCGCAATGACACCCAAGCCCCCAGCTCCGCTGCATGCCACTCCTCGCAATGACATGCCAATTATTGTGTTTACCATTCATTCTTCACTCTTCGCAATCAACTCGCCCGCGAAAATCGCAAGCGAATCATTGGACCCGTCCTCGATCATGGAAGCCCGGGCATCCCTGAGCAGTTTCTCGATATAATAATCCTTTGCTATCCCATAACCGCCGAATATCATAGAGGCTTCATGAGCAACCTTGAAGGCGGCCTCGGTACAAAAAATCTTCGAGGTTATGGAGTACTTCGTGTCCGGCGGCGAGTTGGTAAGATTATAGACCAGTACACTGCGGGAAAGCGCGCGTGCAGCCTCGACAAGCTTGAACATATGTAAAAGCTTATGCCGGATAAATTCGTGCTCTATGAGCGGCTTGCCGCCCTGCACCCTCTGCTTCGCATAATTCAGCGCCTCTTCATACGCTGCCTGTGCAACGCCCGTTAAAAATGCTCCCATGGAGCCGTTTGCCGTTGCAAGGGTAATGTCTGTTATCGCCTCGTATGCCTCAGGGTCTATGATCATGTTGTCCTGGGGTATCCGGACATTATCAAAGATGATCTCCCCCTGATTCAGTGCCCTTTGCCCCATTTTGTTCAGCGGTTTTCCCTTACTGACCCCGGGCAGATTCGTCGGAACGATGCAGATACCCCCGCCTGCCATACCCATGGACGGGTCTATATTCAAAAACACGGTCGCATGGGTGGATATCGTACCGCACGAGACCCATGATGAGGTGGTCCCGTTGACCACCCATTCGTTACCGTCCCTGCGCGCCGTAATATCACCTTTTATCTTCGGATCCTTGAATTGATCCGTACCCACCGCAAGTGTATCGGAACCGAAATTCGGCTGGGTAATGGCCCAGCATCCGATGAATTTTGCCTCTTTGTCCTTCGTGTAGGGATAGACAAAATTATCGAGCAGGTAATCCGTGGGTGCAAGCATGGACAGGAATGCCGGAAACGTTGCAACCCCGAGTGCAATCGCAAAATCGATGCTGCCCCACCCGAGTTCTTCCTCTACGATGTGAACGCCGAGCGGCGACAGGCCGAGACCTCCATAAGACTCCGGGAGGAGGAATGTATGCAGTCCCATATCATACGCCTGCCTGAAAACATCCCAGAACAACGAGTCTTTTTTTATCACATCCTCGGGTGACAGCTTATCAAGCTTGATACTCGCGGGTCTGAGCACCTCGCGTGCGAATTCATGAACGCTGTTTTTTATCGCTATCTCGTCATCCGTCAAATTTACATTGAGTTCTTTGTACGGCATCTCTCTCCTCCTTTTCTGGCTCTTTCTCCATTCAAAACAAGAACGGACTTTTCTTAACCATCACACCTCTGATATGCGACTATCAATAACAACCTCATCCGGTAAACGGTCATTACGAGAAGCGGCGCCAGAGCGCCGCGACGAAGCAATCCCTTCACGATAAGTAGCTTTGCTGTATTCAGCGAACAAATTATACCTGTATCCCTTTTGTCTGACAATACTTCGGATACAGTTCGAATATAGGATTTACCAGCGGTATAAGCCCGAGCACCTTGGTGACGGAGCCTTTTGTTTTGATCTTCCTTGTTGCGAGCGCAACGGGGATGCTCAATTGTTTGAGCCAGAACTTATGGGCATTATCGCTGGATAGTATCATCTCAACATCCGGTTTTCCATCATAACCCCCGAGGACAACCCTCGGCTTGTCCTCACCGTGGATGACCCATATTGTCCCTTCCGGCTCTGAAAGGGAAAATTTAATGGTGATACCGGAATTGTTAAACTTTTTTGCAGCCTCGCTGCGAATATCCTGGAACTTCCTTACCTCGTCCGCGTTCAGACCGGCACTGTTGAGGAACTGGACAAACTTCGGATTTTCTTCTTCATTGAAAAGTACTTGCCAGAGGGCACCGAGAACATCATACATATGATCCGTATCTCTAAATACCGTCATACCTTCTTCCTCCCTTGTATTACTTTTTTAAGAACACGAATACCAAGATAAAAAGATATTGTTCCGCGATGATATGATTTTATAATCAATTTGCACTGTCCTGTCAAATCGTTTGTACGTCACGAAGTTGAGCCGCTGTTCGGGATATCGTCCCCATCTCTGCCATGGCAAATCCCGGGTTGACATGCAGGTGTCCTTATGATGACATTGATGCTGTCATGAAGGATATTATGGGTAAAACCGTGCTTATCACCGGTGCGGGCATGGGTATGGGAAGGCTGTTCGCCCTGAAGTTTGCACGCGCATCCTGCAAACTTGTCCTTGTCGATATCAACAAGCAGGCCCTCGATAAGACAGCCTCTGAAATCCCTGCAGACATTCACACCTATATCTGTGACATCTCGGATAAAGGACAGATACATGATCTTGTCGAGAAAGTGCATAAGGATGCAGGGTCAGTCGATATTATCGTTAACAATGCCGGTGTCCTGTACGGCTGCCCCTTTTTAAAATGCCCCGACGAACTCATAGCGAGGACAATCGATGTAAATGTGAAAGGCACCCTGCTGGTAACAAGGGCATTCCTGCCCGATCTTATCTCGAAAAAAAGAGGACATATCATAAACATGGCATCAGCATCCAGTCTTACCGGGGTCCCTGACCTCGCCGCGTATGCTACCAGTAAGCATGCCGTTGCAGGGTTTTCAGAATCACTGCGTCTTGAAATGAAAAAATATGGATTCCGGAATATCGGGATAACACTCGTGTACCCTCATTTTGTGGACACCGGAATGGTAAAGGGTGTCAGGTCATCCGTACTGCTGCAACCGGAGGCTGTTGTCAACGATACGTTCAACGCCATGGTAAAGGACAAGCTGTTTGTATACATGCCGTGGTGGCTGATGTTTATACCCCTGCTGTTGTATATCCTGCCGACAGACCTCGGAGACTGGATACTCTTTAAAGCAGGTGTCAGCAGGACCATGGAAGAATGGGTCGGACACGGACAAAAGTAATGCTTTACCTGCCGCTGTACAACTGCTTGATATATTCAATCTCCTGCAAAAGCCCCTGTTCAAGGCTTACCTTGGGCGAATAACCGAGTTTTTCTTTGGCACGCGTCAGATCAGACCAGGTGTCTTTTACGTCCCCTCTCTGTGATGACTGAAAATCGATCCTCGGACTTGCAGCCATGAGATTGCCGATCATGGCGATAACATCGAGCAGGCCGATACGCGTACCGCCGCCGATATTAAATACCATGCCTGAAGGAGCACTCATGGCAAGTATATTCGCATCGACGATATCCGAAACACAGGTAAAATCCCTCGTCTGTTTACCGTCGCCGTAAAGGGGAATAGGCTTGTCCTCGAGTATCGCTTTTATGAATTTATGAAAAGCCATATCAGGCCTTTGTCCGTGGCCGTACACCGTAAAGTACCGGAGGCTCACCGAAGGTACGCCGAAGTTGTCATTGTACACCTTTAGGAGCTGTTCTGCTGCCATCTTGGTTACACCGTAGGGAGAGTACGGCACCAGCATGCTCTCTTCCGTTGCAGGCAGGGCCGGTGTATTGCCGTAAACCGATGAACTCGAAGCGAATATAAATTTTTTGATTCTGCTCTCTTTCGATGCTTCGAGCAATCTCTGGGTCGCTGCAATGTTGTTCCTCACATAGATACTGAAAAATTGACCGAAACTCCCTCTTACCCCGGGCTGTGCCGCCTGATGGAAAACGTAATCAACTTCCTTAACCATGTATTTGAGATCCAGTTCAATGAGAGAATCTTCTACAAATTTAAATTCCGGATATTTTTTTAACCCTGCAAGGTTCTTTTCCTTTATCCACCGGGGATAATGGTCTTCAAAAGAATCTATCCCCAAAACCGAATGACCTTCCTCGAGAAGTCTCTTCGACAGGTTTGATCCGATAAAACCAGCAGCACCGGTTACAATAGCTTTTGCCATAAGCATCCTTTCGTCTGTATGATAGTAATGTGTTATACACTTGCACCTTTATGTTTCAATGAGTTTTTACTCCTGCTGTAAAAATACTGTATTACCCCGCCCAGCAGCTGTCCCATAAAAAAAGCACCAACCATGACCGGGAAGGTAATCAGCCTCCAGCCCAATCCCGACAAAACACGAATAGCTATCACAAAAGGAACAGGTATATGAACGGCTAAAAACCATTGTTTTGAAAATCTTTTTACGTTTGACCGCCAGTAGCCAAAGGGAAGATTCAGTGTCAATACAGTCCCTGCCACAATCCATAATGTTTTCATATCCATGCTTACAGCCCCATTTGTTTCCCGATAATTTCTTTCATAATCTCTGTCGTTCCGGCAAAGATCGTCTGCACCCTTGCATCAAGGTAAGCCTGGGCAATGGGATATTCAAGCATATAGCCGTACCCGCCAAAAAACTGCAGTACCTGGTCGACCGTCCTCTTCAGCATTTCCGTTACCCACCATTTCGCCATGCATGTTTCTTTAATGATATTCGCTCCTGATACATGCTCCTGGATCAACCGGTCGATAAATGCCCTGCCGAGTTCAATCTCCGTGGCAATCTCAACCAGCTTAAACCTCGTATTTTGAAACTTTGATATGGGCTTTCCAAATGCAGTTCTGGCCTTTGTATATTCAATTGCCTCTTCAAGCGCCTTTTCCGAGCCTGCCTGAGCCATAATAGCACTCACCAGTCTTTCCTGCTGCAGCTTCTGCATGAGCTGGAAAAAACCTTCTCCTTCTGCACCGAGCAGATTTTTTACGGGCACTTTACAGTCCGAGAAATACAGCTCTGACGTGTCCTGGGCCTTCATACCGATCTTTTCAAGTTTCTTGCCTTTATCGAACCCGGGCGTCTTATCCTCGACAACGATAAGGCTCATGCCGGTATACGGAGGATCCGCTTTTGTGTTTGTCTTACAGGCAACGATAACAAGGTCGCACAATTGACCATTCGATATAAATGTCTTCTGACCGTTGATTATATAGAAGTCTCCTTCCCGTACAGCGGTAGTTTTTATTGCCTGAAGGTCACTGCCCGTACCCGGTTCAGTCATAGCTACAGCGGTTATCAGGTCACCGCTGACACACCCGGGAAGCCATCTCTGCTTCTGGTCATCGCTGCCAAACGCGGCAATATAGGGTACCACGATATCACTGTGCAGGTTCATGGCAAAGCCGGATTCCATGATCCTTGCGATCTCTTCCATGATTACCACGGAGTAAATAAAATCGACTCCCGAACCGCCGTATTTTTCTTCTACCCACGGACAGAGATAGCCCTCTTTACCTGCCAGTTTCCATATCTCTCTTGATACGATACCATTTTTTTTCCATTCCGCCTGGTGCGGGACAACGTTGCGCTCAAGGAATTTTTTGAATCCCTGTCTGAAAATCTCGTGTTCTTCACTAAATATTTTTCTATCCATCGTACCTCCTTTGCCAATCAATAATCCATAACAGACTCTTACGATCTATTAAAACAATAATAATCCTTAAAATGCAACAAGAGGTATGCCTGCACAAAGCAAAAGGACTTATTTCCTCCTGAGGCATAGCCGTTTCTGACTCAAGCTTCATGATTACCCCCTCCTTATGAAGCTGTGTCACAATGTACAAAAAACACCTCTCCCCCTTGACGGGGGAGACAGAGAGAGGGTGACAAGTATTTATATTTTCATACATTTATCACCCTCCCTTAATCCCTCCCGTCAAGGGAGGGATATAAAAAAGGATTATGGCACAGTCTGTATAAAGGGGGGTAGAGATGCCTGTCTATTCAACCTTTTTTAGAAGGTCGGGCATATAATAAGCTATTCTCATAAAATCATTCAGTGTCGTAAATCCAAACCGGAAAAGATCGAGATCCAGTTTCTTTATTTTGGAAAATTCAGGTATACTGTTTTGAAGGTATATAATAATTGCGTCGGTACATACCCATTTCTCATCCGTTATTTCGGGAACTTTTAACGGGATCTTTAATCCCAGTCTATGATACATCATCGCGTTTGATATGTTAAAGACACCCCTGAATAAATTATAACGCGTGCCTTCAAGCCGGTGCATGGCACGGAGAAACTCTGCAAGCTGGTGTTCGCTTCTCCATGCGGGCCTTAATACCATCGGAGATTTGCCTGATCTGAAAAAATGAGAAGCCGGGAGTTTTTTAGCAACAGGGTAGACGACGTTCAGAGTTTCTTCATTCTCAAGTACAACGGCTGAGTGGTCATACTTGGTGCAGGAAAGCCTTCTCCATAATGAATAAAAAAAACCATAGGTCTGGGTAAGAAGTATATCGCCCGGGACAAGTTTAGGATAAACGGCTGTGATGTTTGAACTGTTAACACTATCACTTCTCAAGGCAACATCAGCGCATCGCTTATTTTTCTGAAGAGACATAACACCTATCCTGCTTTTATATTTTCTTCTTTAACAAAAACATGGCCGTGAAAAAGCGCAATGAGTTTTTGATCCGCCTCTCTCGTCACGTTGATCTGATAGAATCCGGTCCTCTTCGTCCTGTTCAGTTCCTTTGCCTCGGCAATCAGCCTGTCGCCAGCAAAAGCAGGATTTGTAAAACTTATGTTTGCGGATGTTGCCAGGGCCAATTTGCCGTGACTGTTTGACGCAACTGCAAAAGCAAAATCCGCAAAAGAAAATATTGCCCCTCCCTGGCATACATCAGCGGCATTCAGCATGTCCTCTCTTATTATCATGCCTATCCTTGCATAGCCGATATTTGCTTCCAGCAGCTCTATATTCAGCCACACCGCAACCTTATCGTTCTCTCTCATAAACCGTGCGATCTTGTGTACCATGAAAACTTACCTCCAGCGCTTGTCATTGTTTAAATCTTTATCACAAAAAGTTCAAGTGTAAGAAAAGGTTGAATAATTTGAGTCTCTCCAACTATTGCATTTTTCGGGTTAACGGGGTATGAACAGGTATATTTTAAATCATAGAGGGAGGTATGAAATGGCTAAATTAACACAGGAAATGAGGGACCTCATTGCTGCACAGCAGTGCTTTGTGGCTACGGTCAACGCCGACGGGACCCCGAATGTAGGTCCTAAGAGAAGCACAAGGGTCATCGATGACGAACATATAGCTTACAATGAGGCAACCGCCAAGCAGACATGGAACAATGTGAACAAAGGCTCGAAGGTTGCCATAGCTGTCGTAGACAGGGAAAAGCTCAAAGGTTACCGTTTTCTGGGCAGTCCGGAGATAATCACATCAGGCAAGCTTTATGAAGATGCCGTGGGTACGGCGCAGAAAATGGGAAGACCCGCACCAAAGGCCGTTGTCAATATCAAGATTGAGAAGATATTCAACCTCGGTATACCCGGTGCAGGCGATCTGATTAGTTAAACCCGTAAAATGCATTTGTAAAATAGGGGGTAATGAGCGATAATCCTGTTTCGGATAGCGGTTTAAACCGTTTGAACCGTTTAAACTGTTTAATTTGTTAAGAAGGTGGAAAGCACGACCCTTCAATTCGGGTGGCTACCCCGGGCGAATGAACAAACTTGCCCATTGCATTTGAGGGGTTAATCAGCTTTACTTTTCGCAAGCAGGTCCTTGACCTTTTGCTGAGCACCTTCAGCGATCCAGGCTCCATGCCCGGGACAGAGGGTAGCAAAGTTCAGTGCCGAGATCTTTCCGATGGAACGCCACGCCTGGTCTTTATCCGACATAAAATATTTGAGAGGTCCGGTCAGCTTGCCTGCCCTGTTATTGAGCGCGTCGCCGCAAAACAGCGTGCTGCTCTCGGTATCAAGAACGGATATGGAACCCGGGGTATGCCCCGGCGTATGGATAATCTTCAGTCCCGGAAATGCCGGTATAAGAGAACCCTCACCAAGGGGCAGCGCCTCCGGCGGTCCTTTGTATTTCCATACATGCGTGGTTACAAATACCGACAGCTTTTCTACAAAATAGCGCGGTTTCGGAAAAGGCTCTTTACCCAGCAGAACGCCGATATCGCCCTCATGGATATGGATTTTTGCATAAATCCTTGCCAGGAGCGCTGCACTTGAGCCTGCATGATCCGGATGCGCATGGGTTATTATCACAGCTTCGATATCACAGGGTTTAACACGAATCTCTGCAAGCTCATCGAGGATACTGTTTGCCTTGCCCGGCGTACCGGTATCGATAATCACAACACTCTTGCCGTGTACTATTGCATACATGTTTACGAACTTACCGGACTCCAACAGATATACGGTATCCTTTACCTGCTTCATATATTCTTTCATAAAACATTTTTTGCATCCAGTCAACAGGGACGTATCGCTCAAGTACGTCATGGACCGCTGTAGTGGCTTTTTCGTGGAATTTATTGTATAAGATTACTACATTAAGTTATGGCAGTATACCAAACTGGGGAAAATTATGGGCGTTATAGAAAACAAACCGATAAGCTATAAAGACGAAAATGGAAACACGCTGCTGCACCTGGCAGTACTCGAAAGCTATGATGTCTTTAAAAAGGTATTGGCAAAGACAGAGTGTTCCGAGGCAAAATGTGTGAATACGCAAAACAGGGAAGGCGACACTCCTTTACACATGGCCATCAAGAACAATGCCCTGGACAAGATCAGAGACTTAATCGAAGCCGGTGCCAAAACCAATATAAGGAATAAGGCCGGGTTAGATGCCATGGCTCTGGCTAAAAAGGAAGACGAACCGGATATTATCGAATATCTCGAAAGCGTCATGATCGCCATCTATGATTGAAGGGAATGCCCTCAGCAACACCGTAATGGTCATTTGACATAAGCAGGAATGTGATATTAATTCTGTATATACGACAGCAACCTCAGAAGGAGAGACAATGGCACAGGTAAAAGGCGTTCCAATTCTCGGATTGATAAAGTTCATAAAAAGGGATCCGCAGCATATTCTGACAAAGGTTTTAGCCGCCCTCCCCCCTGAAACGAAAAAATATCTGGATGAACACATCATTCAGACGGCATGGTACCCGTATCAGTTGTACACCGATCTGCTGCGCGCCCTTGATAAGGTCGCGGGCATTGGTGATCTGTCATACTGCATAGAACAGGGCAGGCTCGGGGCACAACATGACCTCACAACGATTTACAGGATCTTCCTGACCTTTTCCGGACCAAAAATGTGGCAGACAAGGGCCATGAGCGTATGGAGCAGTTATTATGACACGGGACAGGCAGTCATTACAGTACCTTCAAAAAATGAGGCTCTTTTTACCATAACGGATTTCCCGGATATCGATTTAGCGCACGTCAAAAGCGTGCAGGGCTGGAACGAGCAGTTTTTAATTGTATGTAAATACACCAACATAAAATCCGAGATCAGGAAATGTCAGTGCTATGGAGACCCTCTGACAGAATTGGCCTTTACCTTCGAATCAAAATAGCGGGTATCTTTTTCTTTTACTTACAGCCCGATTAAAAGAAAGAATAACGGGGATTTTAGATATCAAGTATTCTATTACCCAACCACTTCACGATTTCTGGATCACGATGGTCGAAAAACAAGCTTTTCTTTGTGTCTAGAGATACAATCGCATCCATATCTTCAGAGCTTAGATCAAAGTCAAAAATGTCGAAATTCTCCACAATTCTTTCCTTATGAACTGATTTTGGAATAACAACTACTTCTCTTTGTGTCAGCCAGCGTAGAATTACCTGAGCAACGGATTTCTTGTATTTTACGGCGAAAGAAAGCAGTAATTCATTTTGGAAAATGTTGTTTTTACCTTCAGCTAATGGTCCCCAGGATTCAATCTGAACATTGTTTTCTTGTAAGAATTTTTGAGTTTCAATTTGCTGGCAGAAAGGATGGGTTTCGATCTGATTCACTGCAGGAACTACTTTGTTATGAATAATCAAGTCCATTATCCGGTCCGGTTGGAAGTTGCTGACACCTATGGCTCTAATTCTGCCTTCACGATACAAGTCTTCCATCGCTCGCCAAGAACCGTAAATATCCCCAAAGGGTTGATGAATCAGATACAAGTCCAAATAATCTGATTGCAACCTCTTCAACGATTTTTCAAAAGCCTTCTTAGTGCTTTCGTACCCGGTATCCTGAATCCAAAGCTTTGTGGTAATAAACAGCTCTTCCCTAGCCACACCGCTTCTTTTGATTGCTTTACCAACTTCGATTTCGTTTCCATAAGAAGCAGCGGTATCAATCAGCCGATAACCGGTACGTATCGCTTCATAAACGCCTCTTTCACATTCGTCGGCACCGGTTACCTGAAAAACGCCAAACCCTAATAAGGGCATTTCTACCCCATTGTTTAATAGAACCTTTTGCATAATTTTCCTTTTGATTGTTTTTTACTCCGGTATTACTTCATTTAAGCATTTTATTGTAGTTAAAGCCCTTGGATATCCTATATTCTGTCATGTTCATCTTATTCTCCTATATCCCTGTTCTTTTTTCCAATTCTTCCGGGTAGCGGTCACCAACTATTTTAATATTCTCAAGTGCGACATTTATGTTACTCAGTTCTCCGGAGGTCAATGATATATTTGCTGCTCCGATGTTTTCTTCAAGACGACTCAACTTGGTTGTACCGGGAATCGGGACAATCCACGGTTTTTGTGCCAGCAGCCAGGCGAGTGCGATTTGTGCAGGGGGCGCCTTCTTCTGCTTTCCAATCCTTGCAAGCAAATCAACCAATGCCTGATTCGCTTTCCGGTTTTCCGTTGTGAAGCGGGGAACAATGTTTCGGAAATCGGACTTGTCGAATTTTGTATTCTCGTTGATCTTTCCCGTGAGAAAGCCTCTACCGAGAGGACTGAAGGGCACGAATCCGATCCCGAGCTCCTCCAGTGCCGGAAGCACTTCCTGTTCCGGGCGTCTCCACCACAGCGAGTATTCGCTCTGGACCGCGGTGACCGGCTGGACAGCATGTGCGCGGCGGATCGTCAGTACCCCTGCCTCGGAAAGTCCGAAATGTTTCACTTTACCTTCCCTGATCAGCTCCTGTACGGTCCCCGCAACGTCTTCGATCGGCACGTTGGTATCAACACGGTGTTGATAGAACAGGTCAATGACATCTCTTTTGAGCCGCTTCAGGGATGCTTCGGCAACCTGCCTGATATGCTCGGGCCTGCTGTCCTGTCCTGTTTGCTTTCCGTCAGGACCGAATTGAAAGCCGAATTTGGTGGCTATCACCACGCGATCCCGGAAGGGAGCAAGCGCTTCGCCCAAAAGCTCTTCATTGGTAAACGGACCATAAGCTTCTGCCGTGTCGAAAAAGGTTACCCCGTGTTCCACAGCTGAACGGATAAGCGAGATCATCTCCTGCTTGTCTGCGGGCGGACCGTAGGAGAAACTCATACCCATGCATCCGAGCCCGAGGGCCGAAACCTCAAGGCCGCTTTTTCCCAATTTACGCTTCTTCATACCTATCTCCTTTCCATAGCTCTTCATTATTATACTGTAATATTATATCCATAAAAGATAAGAAAAGGTAGACCAATCCTGTTTATTCCTTGCCGAAACGAGCGACCTCTTCAATAGGGTGATGCTCTTTGATTGAAGAAAGAATAGCGGGGAGAGGATTTTCCTCCACAGGCGGATCCGCCACAGGCGGAGAACCTCTGACCTTCGGGTTATGGGCTCTAAATGGACAAAAACACAAGGTCTTGGAAGATAAGATTAATTCCGTGCAAACTCTTATTATAAGAGCATTAGCGGTCTTTTATTGTGCTGAACCTGTTAATACCATTTTTATGCCATATAAGCTCTATTTACGGCACAACTCGAACATAGTTGATTATCCATAATTATGCATCACTATATTCCTGACCTCCTCTGTTCCGTGTTTCATGATTGTTATTGTTAAATCTTCTAATTTAAGAGAGGAGAGCACAACTTATAAGTCTTCTCCTGAAATGTCATTAAAAGAGTATAGAAGGCATTTGTAAAAGCATAAAGGATTAATGAAAATGCCGCATTACGGAAGGTTTGGCCTCGGGCATTTCAAATGCGAGCCTGGCCTGTTTTTTAAAAATCCTCATGGTATCGATGACTTCCGGGAGGACTGTTTTGTATGCTCCCCAATGACGATATTGGGTATGTGCACTCGCAACGATGCGCTCCGGCGAATCCCATGATACAAACGGTGATGCCAGAAACTTCTCGCTTGCGATAAAAGCCTGTGCGGCCTTCATAGGCGGCATTCCTTTATGATAACTGACAAACAAGGCATCCCGAACCATTTCCCAGTAATCAATGACACACTGCACGTCTTTTTTAGTGGCAAAAGGGCCATGACCTGGAATGATGATATCCACGTCTTTTTCAATGATTTTTTTGAGCCCGGCGAGGCAATTTTCTATAGGCCCGGCCCAGAGGACCGGCGTACAGGTAAAAAACACAATATCGCCGGAAAAAAGGATTTTTTCTTGCGGAAGATAGACCATGGCATCGCCATCAGTATGTGAAGTGCCGATCTCCTCGATCACTATTTCCACTCCATTCACGGAAAGATGCTTTTCACCTGAAAACGGTTCGTTAGCAGGTGTGAGAGATATATCTTTAAAATCATAAGGCAAGAACATGTTTCGCATATAATGTTCCAAAGTATGGAGACCGAAAACAGGTACCCATTGAAGCGGCCGCATGACCGTGAGGAGAGCATTTACGGACGACGGCCTCAAGTGAGGCATTCTTTTTGCGCATGCATGCGTCGCTATGATTTTCTTATCCTTGAATAGCTGATTGCCCCAGAAATGATCGCCATCAGAATGGGTATTGATAAGATATTCAACGGGCGATTGTTTTAAAATGCCTTGAGCAGCATCAAGCCATTCCTTTGTGAATTTCAGATCCCATGCGGTGTCAATGAGCACACTTTGGCCTTTACAGTCTATGAGTCCGAGATTGGTTTCTCCCCATGAACCGTTGGGCACCATCCACGAATAAGTAAATTTGCCCGGTTGATAAAGTCCTTCCTTGAACCGAGGAATTTCTCCAAACCGTGTTAAAGATCTGTTGGGTCCTTTCAGCCACTTTATATCCATAATCACTCCACTTTTAACTTAAAATGAAACCATACTATTATTTATTTGTTAATGCCCTCTTGATTGTATTGGTAACCGTTCCAATCCGTTCTATCCACAATTCCACTTCATCACCCGGCTTGAGCCAGCAGTCGTTTTCAAGTGCACATCCTCCCGGCATTGTACCGGTTGCGAAAAGTTCTCCCGGATACAGTTGTTCGGACTTCGACACATGCACGAGTATATCCGCGAGAGAATGATACATGTTCTTCGTGCCGGTAGTGCATACGGTTTTGCCGTTGATTCGTACCTCGGCCCGGAGGTCGTTAACATAGGGTAACACCTCCTCTGCAGGAACTACTTCTGCCGACACGGCGTTTATAAAATGTTTGGATTTTTGCGGGCCAAGACCGCTCCGCATCTCTTCCATCTGGACATCCCGTGCACTAAAATCGTTTACAACAACAAAACCGCCGATTGCTGCAAGCGCTTCTTCCTTTACCGCATTTTTCAATGCCTTCGTAAGGACAAATCCCATTTCAAGCTCATAATCAAGGGCTTTTGTATAAAGAGGCCATTCTATTTCAGCACCATCCGTTACAAAATTGAGATGATTCCCCATATAGTAGATCGGCTGCCTGTACCAGATCGGCCTGGGCTTGAGCATCGGGAAAGGTGTATGGAACATTTCGAACAGTTTCACGAATTGGTATTTCGACGGAAGAAATCGTTTTACGATTCCCCGGCCGGCATTAATAACATGGGTTTCTGAAAGCATGAAGTCCCTGAAAGATTTGACCTCAAAAGGCAACACCGGTATGGCCTTCCCGGGCAGGACAGAGTAATTCATTCTTGTGTCAGCCAGAATACTTTGCAGCCTTGGTTTAATATCCTGCCACTGATCCAGAATGCGAATCATATCATTCCCATATCCGGAAAACCCCTGAACAGTGTTTAAGGGTATCCATTTTGTTTCATGCTGGACAGCAACGATAATTTGATCATCTATCAGAAATCGTCTCAATTTCATAACCGCCGCCCTTTGAATTGAAAAAATAGCGAGGAGAAGATTCTCCTCCAAAGGCGGATCCGCCACAGGCGGAGAACCTCTGACCTTCGGGTTATGGGCTCTAAAAAGTAAAAAAACATTCAGAACCTATAATTGTACAACAGGGTTATCTTCTCGATGTCAGCCTTGTATACTCCATTCGAAGACGGTACAGATGCACTGTTCGTTACCTGGTTATCCTGCGTAAAGCTATGGTCATACCCCAAACCTATTGTCGTTGAAGGAGATATGCTGTAATCCACCCCTGCAAATACATCTATTTTGTTATACTCCTGATTCAGCGAATAGATATTGTCTAACGGTATGCCTGACGGGTCATAGGCAACACCGCCTGCAAGGAGCCAGTCCTTAAAACCTTTATACCCCACCCATAGCTTTGAATTGAGTACATCTTCAAAACCCGTAAGGATATCCAGGTCTCTGGATGAACCTGTTGATGGGTCAGAATAAACTAATCGACTCGAGGCGTCGTAGAGCCTGACGTGTATGGTTTTATACTCGGACCAGTTGATCCATTGTTCCGTTATGTCTACAATCCAGTTTGGCGCCGGGAGGAAATGCATTCCGAAGTTTATTATCTGCGGCATGGAAATAAACATCTGTGTTTTAGCCGTTACTGAACCTAATGTAGGATTACTGATGTCTGCAGTGCCATCAAGTACATAATAGGTCCTTGCTATGTACGATAGCCCTGCTGTAAAGTTATTCGTAGGTTTGTAATATATGCCTGCTGTCCATCCGTATGTTGTACCCATATTATTCTTCAAATGCACCTTTGCCTCGGCTGACGGGCTTTCATCTGAGGGATTAGCAAAATCTATTGAGAGGCTCTGCTTCTCATCGAGATACCCTATACTGTAGTTGAACCCCGCCCCGATGATAAGGGACGGAAGAAGCTGGTATGTCAGTACAGGCGTTACATTGGCAAAGACCATAAGCACAGATGAGCCGTTAAATCTTTCAGGACCGTCGAGAGGAAAATTTGCCGTCCTTGCGAATGGCGCATATACGCCGAGACCTGCACTGAAACCGGCAGGCAGTTGAAATGTTGCTGCGAGTGTAGGCAATGGTGCCCAGTTTTGAAAGCTTACTTTGTTGTAACGCGTACCATTTTGATCAAGACCCGATGGCTGGTAGCTAACATACATGTAATTTGGTTCCACCGTAATAAATAAGCTGTTGCTCCCTATACCACCTATGGCCGCAGGGTTCCAGTATACACCTGCTCCGGATGCCACTGCAGGACCTTGAAGTTCACCCCCAATCCATGGAGTCTCATATCCGTTTGAGAACGCTTCAGCAGGAATCAAGATAAGACTTGCAAGTAATACTACAACTACGAGTTTAGATCTTTTCAACGTCCACCTCCTTTATTTAATAACAGTTTTTTAAAGATTATCGCGATGTACATCCCTGTAACGGTCTCCAGCTCTTTCCTCTATAGCCCAGTTCATTCCTCCACCACGGACGATCGAGTGTTGACACAGGTGCTCTCCTCTCGTCCCCGGGGATAAGTGACTCATGTTTCTGCCACGGGCCGCTCTTGTATGCATCTGTCAGGCCGCCCTGCATATGCTCTTCCGCCCTGTATTCCGTTTCCAGTAAACATTGAGTGGTTGTCTTATCATTCACTTTAGCGTATCTCTTGGTATCCTCTACCTTGAGTCCGTATCGAGCGGAAATCTTGGATGCAGAACCGATTCCTTCTCAGGCACACTCTTGTCACGCCCGGTATAGAGAATGTAATAGGGTGGGATAGAGTTGATGTAATCCAGGATCTTCTTTTTCATCTTGATCAGTTTCAAAGGGTTTATCTTAAGAAGATCCGCCTCGGTAAACTTCCCCTTAATCCCTGCGTTCCTTTTTATGCTTTCAACGAGATAGCGGATATCATATCGCGATGGGTATACCTCAATTATGTCTTTATCAAGTTTCGTCAGTGTATAGACCGCCTCCATGGCTGTGCGTACTGACGTTTCGACGGTAAACACCGCATCGTCCTGAACCTCGACGAATTGCCCCAGGAAGCCCAGATTTGTACATCCCTCCGGCGCGACCTTCGGGCGATCGGTAACTTTGCGAGGCATGAACTCGGCATTGATATACGGCATCATGCAGGTGGAGACGTACGTGTGCGCCAGCAGTTCATCCTTCATTTCCAGAAGCCCGAGATGATAGAGAAATTCGGTCATGATCTCATCACCAGTACACTCAAACATCGGTTTTTTGATGTAATCTCCTGTGTTTTCCCCGGACAGTCCATTGCCCCAAAATACATCAACGTCGTCTTCCTGGTCAGGGAAAAAGGGTTTGTGGTGCAGGATAAAGCCGATCTCCCAGGCCGAGTCTTTGATCGAGATCGCTCCGCCGGTGCCGGCTTTGCTTCCGGTCAGCTCTTCCAGTTTCCGGATGAATTGCGGGTAGCCCTTGATCGTGGGAAAGAACGAAATCCATTTCGTTTTATCAATATCGCTGATGAACTTTTCCGGGTGGCCGAATTTTTCATGCTTCTTCGCCAGCTTCTCCCAGAGCGTGAATACGCCGCGATGTCCGGTGGACCGATCAACAAGTGCAACGGTGATGTTGTCGCCGAACAGAGAATTCTGGGTTAGGGAGCCATTGGTGACAAAGACCAGATCGGTTCCCGCTATAGGAATCGTGATGTCTTTGCCATCCTGGCGCGCACGAATGCTGAGTACCGTGTTGCAGGCCGCATCCAGATCGATATCCGTCACGGTACAGCCGGCAACGGTCTTTACGCCTTTATTGTCGAGCCATAGTTTGAGCGGCTTGATGATGGCATCATACTCGTTGTATTTGGTATGGATAATACCTTCCAGGTATTCGATGCGAGGAGCCAAACTGAAACGAAGAAAATAACGCCGCATTTCCATCACGCTATGATGGGGTTTGAAGGCCAGCATGGTGTGGAAACACAGCCAAAAATTACTTTCGAATAACGCGGCGGCATTCTTTCCAAAAAATTCTTCGATCGTCATGTCCTCCAGGCCTTTTTCCGGAGTCGCCATCAGGCGCTGCATATCATCTTGGAGTTTCTTTGATAGCTTCATATCGTGAATGTTGCTGACAATATGGCCCTGTTTCACCAGCGCACGGCTCTCGGAATGGATGGGCTCATCCTTGTTGAAATCCACCACATCATCGAGTACCGTCCGGCCGCAATTTTCCAGCGATGGCACTTTGCTGCACAAATACCAGAGGCATTCCATATTCGCTTCCAATTCACGCTCACCGCGATTGCGGTAACCTTTCCCCTGCCTGACTCCATCCATGGAGCCGCCGACTTCAGAATGCGCTTCCAGAATAGTTATGTTTTCCCCCGGCATCTTGGCGTCATCCGCCAGAAAAGCCGCCGCCGCGAGACCAGCGATTGCACCGCCCACAATATAGGCTTTACGGCTTTCAATGCCCTCCGGCTTAGGGGCGTGGTACATTGTTTTATATATGTTCATGGATGTAC